>JAEDLC010000057.1 GCA_016295505.1 Dorea sp. | reverse complement strand
GCCGGAGGAGATCACGGATCTGGATGACATGGAAAAGGCGGAACCATCTCAACAGCCTTTACACGATGCCGTGTCGGAAGATACAGATCTTTGGGGGATGGATTGTCCGTACAGGTGTACAAAAATGCAGAGGCAGGATCTGGCGAAGCTTCCGCGATGTGAATGGAAGCTGGCGAATAATCGATTTTTGCTTCATGGATACTATAATTATCACCATGTAGTATTGATAGATGATGGAAATGAGCTCAGACTGGGAGTTCCGGGGATCTATCATCCACAGGAAGCCAGAGCCGCAGAAGCATTTGGATTTCCAGAGTTTATTGAAGTAGAGAATATCGAGATAGATCGAAGCAAAGAGGAAGAACATGCGGACGAAAGGTTCGGATACTGGTGCAGAAAAGTAAGGGGTGCGTGTCGTCGAACCACAAAGGTGGATTCGGAATGAGGAAATGTAGATGCATAATATTGATGAAAAATATATGAAAGAAGCGATCAGACAGGCGAAAAAAGCATACGCGATCGGAGAGGTTCCGATCGGATGTGTGATTGTCTATCAGGGAAAGATTATCGGACGTGGATATAATCGCAGAACAATTGATAAAAATACGCTGGCGCATGCGGAGCTGATTGCAATTAAAAAGGCGAGTAAAAAGATGGATGACTGGAGGCTGGAAGAGTGTACGATGTATGTTACACTGGAACCATGTCAGATGTGTTCCGGTGCGATCGTGCAATCACGGATGACCAGAGTCGTAGTGGGGTGTATGAATCCTAAAGCGGGATGTGCCGGGTCTATTTTAAATCTTCTCGATATGCCGGAATTTAACCATCAGGTAGAGTTGACGACCGGAGTTTTGGAAGAAGAGTGCAGTCAGATGATGAAGTCATTTTTCAAAGAGCTCAGAGAAGCAAAAAAACAAAAGAAAAAGGAGAAAGAAAATGATTTACAATAATATACTGGAAGCAGTGGGCAATACACCGATGGTTCGTCTGAATCATATGACAGGAGAAGAATGTGCAGAGATTCTGGTAAAATTCGAGGCAGTCAACGTCGGAGGATCAATCAAGACAAGAACTGCACTTCAGATGATAGAAGCGGCAGAAAAGGAAGGAAAGATCAACAGGGATACGATCATAGTAGAACCGACCAGCGGAAACCAGGGCATCGGTCTTGCACTGATCGGCGCAGTAAAAGGATATAAAACGGTGATTATCATGCCGGATTCTGTCAGTGAAGAGCGCCGGAAGCTGGTACAGAATTATGGGGCAGAAGTGATCGTCATCCATGACAGGGGAAATATCGGAGACTGTATTGAGGAATGTATGCAGACTGCTCTTCGAATGCAGAAAGAAGATCCGCATGTGTTTGTGCCGCAGCAATTTGAAAATGTTGCAAATGTAGAGGCGCACAGGCTGCAGACCGGCAGAGAGATTCTGGAACAGGTGAATGGACCGATCGATGGTTTTTGTTCCGGAATCGGAACCGGAGGAACCATTACCGGAATCGGTGAGGCGCTGAGGGAGAAAAATCCGGATATTGAGATCTGGGCGGCGGAGCCGGAACATGCAGCAATTCTGTCCGGGCATCCGGTGGGAAGTCATTTGCAGATGGGGATTGGAGACGGCGTTATTCCAAAGATACTGAATCAGAACATTTATGATGATATCTGTATCGTTACGGATGAAGAGGCATTAGAAGTGTCCAGAAAACTGGCAAAATGTGAGGGACTGATGTGTGGAATCTCCAGTGGAACCAATGTAGCTGCGGCAATCAGGCTGGCGAAGAAGCTGGGAAGAGGAAAGCGCGTGGTAACGATACTTCCGGATACAGCAGAGCGGTATTTTTCTACACCATTGTTTTAATGTCAGACTGGAACGGAGGATAAAGGATGAGAGTATGCAGGCGTTTGGCTGCGGCGTTTTTAGTAATGATATTGTGTATAAGTGTGGGGATAACCGCATATGCCGAGCCGGAGCAGACGGAAGAAGAAGCAGCAGAGGAGCAGGAAAGGCAACTGCAGGAACAGGTATACAATATGCCGGTTCAGTCTAATGAATGGACGAACTGGCCAAAAGGTCCGGGAACCTATGGTGAGGCTGCGATTGTAATGGAAGTCGGAACGGGTGCAATTCTGTATGCGAAAAATGTCGATGAGCATGAATACCCGGCAAGTATAACCAAAGTATTGACGGCATTGATTGCCCTGGAAAACGGACAATTTTCTGATAATGTTACATTCTCCCATGATTGTGTGGCTTTTATGAAACCGGGAGATTCTTCGGTAGGTTTGAAAGAAGGAAATGTAATATCGCTGGAACAGGCATTGTATGCGACCCTGCTTGCATCGGCTAATGAAGCGGCTTATGCGGTAGGAGAAAATGTCGGGAAAAATGCAGGACAGGATTATAACTGGTTTATAGAACAGATGAATCAAAGGTGTCAGGAATTGGGAGGCATGAACTCTCATTTTGCAAATACGAATGGATTACACGACCCGGAGCATTATACCTGTGCACGGGACATGGCGTTAATTGGCAGAGAATTATTTAATCATCCGGAATTTTTTACAATTGTGCAGACATTAAATTATGTGATTCCGGAATCCGAGACAACAGAAGAGCATGTGTTTCAGCAAAAGCATAAGATGTTGATTCCCGGAAATACCAATTATTATGAATGTGCGATTGGAGGAAAAACCGGTTACACATCCGATGCTCTGGCTACGCTGATTACGATGGCGGATAATGGAAGTATGCAGCTGGTATGTGTGGTGCTCCGGACGCATGGCGCCAATATCTATCCGGATACCCGTAACCTTTTTGAATATGCATTTCAGAATTTCCACAAAGTCAGTATAGCAGAAAATGAAAAATCAGAAGATATACAGGAAATCCTTACAGATAGAAACGACGGATATGTAGTCCTGCCCGATGGTGTAGAATTTGAAGATCTGGAAATGCAGATGATTGCCGATGATACCATATCGGCAGAAGACGAAACGACTTTAGAATATACGTATGAAGGAAACGTGGTAGGGACTGCAAGAGCAAAATTGAGTGAATCATATCTGGAGCGTGTAAAAGCAGATATCGGCAAGACCGAAACAGAAAGTAATGAGCCGGATGATCAGAAAACGGAAAAAGCAAAGAACTGGAAAACATATATAATAGAGATATTAGAGAAAATAAAGGATAAGTTTCAACAAAAGACAATGGTAGAAAAAGGAATAATTATAGGAGCAGCGGGACTTCTTGCTGTTCTGGTTATAAGCCTTATTGTCATGCTGGTGAAAAGAAAATAACAAAAAAGAAATGTGGAAAACCTCTTGACGTTTTCCACATTTCCTGATTATAATAGTACGGTAAAAAACGCTGACGAAGACAGTAGGGTATATCTGAAAGATACAGCGAATCGGGGACGGTGGAAGCCTGATGCAAGTAAGATACATCTGAATATCACTTCCGAGTTGCAGTTGTTGAAAAATTTTGGGAGAAATTTAGTAAATGCTGACGGGATTCCTCCGTTACAGGAACGCATATGATAGTATGTTAGGTGGTTTATAAACGTAAGCGTTAGCTTTCGTCCTATGCAGGACGGAAGCTTTTTTTGTTCCTTACTTTCTGTGGAAAATGTGGATAAGGGCATTGGGGACAGGCGATTTTAAAAAAGGGACAGGGGATTTTTAATTTGGGACGGAGGATTTTTAAAAATCCTCCGTCCCCGGAGGAGGTAGCTATGTATAAGAAGGTTTCTACAGACTTGAATTTTGTGGACAGAGAGAAAGCAACTGAGAAGTTCTGGGAAGAAAACCAGATCTTTGAAAAGAGTATGCGTGATCGTGAAGGCAACGAGATGTATATGTTCTATGACGGCCCGCCGACTGCCAACGGCAAGCCGCACATCGGCCATGTTCTGACACGTGTTATTAAGGATATGATTCCAAGATATCGTACCATGAAAGGATACGAGGTTCCTCGTAAAGCCGGATGGGATACACACGGTCTTCCGGTTGAGCTTGAGGTTGAGAAGGCACTTGGCCTTGACGGCAAGGATCAGATTGAAGAGTATGGTCTTGAGCCATTCATCAAGAAATGTAAAGAAAGTGTATGGAAATACAAAGGAATGTGGGAGGACTTCTCCGGTACAGTCGGATTCTGGGCTGACATGGAGAACCCATACGTTACTTATGACAACAACTTTATCGAGTCTGAATGGTGGGCGCTGAAACAGATCTGGGACAAAGGTCTTCTTTACAAAGGCTTCAAGATCGTTCCATATTGCCCGCGCTGTGGTACACCATTGTCCGCACAGGAAGTTGCGCAGGGATATAAAGATGTAAAAGAACGTTCTGCGATCGTTCGTTTTAAAGTAATCGGCGAAGATGCATATTTCCTTGCATGGACCACCACGCCATGGACACTGCCGTCCAATATCGGTCTTTGTGTAAACCCGGATGAGGAATATGCAAAAGTAAAAGCTGCAGATGGCTACACATATTATATGGCAACCGCTCTTCTGGATATTGTACTTGGAAAACTTGCGGGAAAAGCAGAAGATGGGGCAGCAGAGGCACCGGCTTATGAGATTCTTGAGACTTACCTTGGAAAAGACCTCGAGTACAAAGAATATGAGCCACTGTACCAGTGTGCATATGACTGTGCAGAAAAACAGCATAAGAAAGCTTTCTTTATTACCTGTGATTCTTACGTAACACTGACCGATGGTACCGGTGTTGTACACATCGCACCTGCATTTGGTGAGGACGATGCAAAAGTAGGACGCAAGTATGATATGCCGTTCGTACAGCTGGTTGATGAAAAAGGAAATATGGGAGAGACCACTCCATTTGCCGGATTATTTGTAAAAAAAGCAGATCCGGAGGTTCTGAAGGATCTGGAAGCAAGAGGGCTGCTCTTCGAAGCACCGAACTTCGAGCACAGCTATCCGCACTGCTGGAGATGTGATACTCCGCTGATTTATTACGCACGCGAGTCCTGGTTTATCAAGATGACGGATGTCAAAGATGACCTGATCGCCAATAACAATACCATCAACTGGATTCCGGAAAGCATCGGTAAGGGACGTTTCGGCGACTGGCTGGAAAATGTTCAGGACTGGGGCATCAGCCGTAACCGTTACTGGGGAACTCCGTTAAATATCTGGGAGTGTGAATGTGGACATCAGCATTCCATCGGAAGTATTGAAGAGCTGAAGTCCATGTCCGATAATTGTCCGGATGATATTGAACTTCATCGTCCATATATTGATGCAGTTACGATCAAATGTCCGATCTGCGGCAAAGAGATGCACCGTGTGCCGGAAGTAATCGACTGCTGGTTTGACAGTGGTTCCATGCCATTTGCACAGCACCACTATCCATTTGAGAATCAGGAATTATTCGAGAAGCAGTTCCCGGCAGACTTTATCTCCGAGGCGGTAGACCAGACACGTGGATGGTTCTATTCCCTGCTTGCAATCTCTACCCTGATCTTCAATAAAGCACCATATAAGAACGTTATCGTTCTTGGACATGTACAGGATGAAAATGGACAGAAGATGAGTAAGTCCAAGGGAAATGCAGTAGATCCTTTTGATGCACTGGAAAAATACGGTGCAGATGCGATCCGTTGGTATTTCTATGTCAACAGTGCTCCGTGGCTGCCGAATCGTTTCCACGGAAAAGCAGTTACTGAAGGACAGAGAAAATTCATGGGAACTCTGTGGAATACTTATGCATTCTTCGTATTGTATGCAAATATTGATGAATTTGATGCAACAAAATATGCATTAGAATATGACAAATTATCTGTTATGGATAAATGGCTTCTTTCCAAGCTCAACTCTGCGATCAAGGCAGTGGACAATAACCTTGAAAACTACAGAATTCCGGAAGCAGCAAGAGCGCTTCAGGACTTCGTAGATGATATGAGTAACTGGTATGTAAGAAGAAGCCGTGAACGTTTCTGGGCAAAAGGGATGGAGCAGGATAAGATCAATGCTTATATGACGCTGTATACTGCACTGGTTGAGATCAGTAAGGCAGCGGCTCCGATGATTCCATTTATGACAGAAGACATCTACCAGAACCTGGTAAGAAGCATTGACAAAGATGCTCCGGAGAGTATCCACCTGTGTGACTTCCCGGTGGTAAATGAAGCATACATCGACAAAGAGCTTGAGGCGAACATGGATAATGTCCTGAAACTGGTTGTTATGGGTCGTGCCTGCAGAAATACTGCAAATATCAAGAACCGTCAGCCGATTGGACAGATGTATGTGAAAGCTGATTTTGAGGTTCCGGAGTTCTATCAGGACATTGTAAGAGACGAATTGAACGTAAAAACTGTAACATTTACACAAGAAGTTCGTGATTTCACCTCTTATTCTTTTAAACCTCAGCTAAAGACAGTCGGACCAAAATATGGTAAAATGTTAGGCGGTATTAAGGCAGCGCTTGCAGAAATTGACGGAAATGCAGCCATGGATGAATTGAATGCCACGGAAGCACTGAAGTTTGTGATAAGTGGTCAGGAGGTCGTATTATCACGTGAAGATCTGCTGATTGAAACTGCGCAGATGCCGGGCTTTGTATCTGAAAATGATAACGGCATTACGGTTGTTCTGGATACCAATCTGTCCGAAGAGCTTCTGGAGGAAGGATTTGTACGCGAGATCATCAGTAAAGTACAGACCATGCGTAAAGAAGCCGGATTTGAAGTGATGGATAAGATTGCAATTACTTATGCCGGAACGGAAAAGGCAGAGAAAGTATTTGCTGATAATGCGGATACGGTAGCAGAGGAAACTCTTGCACTTGCCGTAACAAAAGCTGAACCGACCGGTTATGTGAAGGAATGGAAAATCAATGGGGAGAAAGTAATCCTCGGGGTGGAAAAACAATAGTTACAGTTCAGACTGAAGCTGGGAGATTCCTGCCCGAACCCCACATATGGAGGGAGATAGGACATGAACAATCCAAGATTTGAAAAAGACGCATTTAAAAAAGAAGTAAGAAATAATGTAAAAACTTTGTTCCGTAAAGAAGTAGAGGAGGCTACACCTCAGCAGTTGTTTCAGGCAGTTTCTTATGCTGTAAAAGAAGCAATTATTGATGACTGGCTTGCAACACAGAAGCAGTATGAGAAAGATGATCCAAAGACAGTCTATTATATGTCCATGGAATTTCTGATGGGAAGAGCGCTTGGAAATAACCTGATCAATATGACTGCTTATAAAGAAGTAAAAGAAGCGCTGGATGAGATGGGAATCGATCTGAATGCAATTGAGGATCAGGAACCGGATCCGGCACTCGGAAACGGCGGTCTGGGACGTCTGGCCGCATGTTTCCTGGATTCTCTTGCAACACTCGGTTATTCTGCTTACGGATGTGGTATCCGCTATCGTTATGGTATGTTCAAGCAGAAAATCAAAAACGGATATCAGGTTGAGACACCGGATAACTGGCTGAAATACGGCAACCCGTTTGAACTTAAGAGACCGGAATATGCAAAAGAAGTCCGTTTTGGCGGTAATATCCGTGTGGAATATGATGAGACAGGAAAGACGCATTTTGTTCAGGAAAATTATGAGTCTGTAATGGCAATTCCGTATGATTATCCGATCGTAGGTTACAATAACCATGTAGTAAATACCCTGCGTATCTGGGATGCGGAAGCAATCGTGAATTTCCAGCTGGAGTCATTTGACCGCGGAGACTATCACAAGGCAGTGGAACAGGAAAATCTTGCAAAGAATATCGTAGAAGTTCTGTATCCGAATGATAATCATTATGCAGGAAAAGAACTGAGACTGAAACAGCAGTATTTCTTTGTGTCTGCAAGTATTCAGGCAGCGATTGCAAGATATAAGAGAAAACATGACGATATTCATAAACTTCCGGAGAAGGTAACCTTCCAGATGAACGACACACATCCAACAGTAGCAGTAGCAGAGTTGATGCGTATCCTTCTGGATGAGGAGAACCTTGGCTGGGATGAAGCATGGGAGATCACAACGAAGACCTGTGCATATACGAACCACACGATTATGGCAGAAGCATTGGAAAAATGGCCGATCGACCTGTTCTCCAGACTGCTTCCTCGTATTTACCAGATCATCCAGGAGATTGACCGTCGTTTTGTGAACCAGGTACGTGCAATGTATCCGGGAAATGAAGAAAAGGTAAAAAGCATGGCAATACTCAGAGACGGACAGGTAAAGATGGCACACCTTGCGATCGTAGCCGGCTATTCTGTGAATGGTGTTGCAAGACTTCATACAGAGATTTTGAAAAATCAGGAACTGAAAGATTTCTATCAGATGATGCCTGAGAAATTCAACAATAAAACGAATGGTATTACGCAGAGACGTTTCCTGATGCACGGCAATCCACTTCTCGCTGACTGGGTAACAGAAAAGCTTGGAACTGATGAATGGGCAACAGATCTGTCTCTGATGTCCGCTCTGAAAAAATATGCGGATGACGAAGAAGCCAGAAAAGAGTTTATGAGCATCAAATTCAAGAACAAAGAACGCCTGGCAAAATACATTCTGGAGCACAATGGCGTAGAAGTAGATCCGAGATCTATATTCGATGTCCAGGTAAAACGTCTCCATGAGTACAAGCGTCAGCTGCTGAATATCCTGCACGTAATGTATCTGTACAATCAGATCAAAGAACATCCGGAGAAGAATTTCTTCCCGAGAACCTTCATCTTTGGTGCAAAGGCATCTGCAGGTTATATCCGTGCAAAACAGATCATCAAACTGATCAACTCTGTTGCAGAGGTGGTAAATAATGACCGCAGCATCAACGGAAAACTGAAAGTTGTATTCATCGAAGATTACCGCGTATCTAATGCAGAGTGGATCTTTGCGGCAGCAGATGTCAGTGAACAGATTTCTACAGCGTCTAAGGAAGCATCCGGTACCGGTAATATGAAGTTCATGCTGAATGGTGCACCGACACTGGGAACCATGGACGGAGCAAACGTTGAGATTGTAGAAGAAGTAGGAATGGAAAATGCATTTATCTTCGGACTGAGCTCTGACGAAGTTATCAATTACGAGCAGAACGGTGGATATAATCCATACGATATCTACAACAATGATCCGGATGTACGCCGCGTAGTAAATCAGCTGGTGGACGGAACCTATGCAAACGGGGATTCAGAAATGTATCGCGATCTGTATAATTCACTTCTGAACACCAAGGGCGGCAGCCGCGCAGATATGTATTTTATTCTGAAAGATTTCCGTTCTTATGCAGAAGCACAGCAGAGAGTGGAAGAAGCATACAGAGACAAAGACAGATGGGCAAGAATGGCACTTCTCAATACTGCATGCTGCGGAAAATTCTCTTCTGACAGAACGATTCGTGAATATGTGGATGACATCTGGCATCTGGAGTCGGTGTCCATTGATGAGGAAGAGATGGAATACTAGAATGGATAACAAAATGGTATAAAATGAAAAGCCTTTCCATACAGTGTATGGGAGGGCTTTTTTATGCGGCAGAGATTAAAAAAATGGGGATGTTATACGATTATCATCGTGCTCCTTCCGTATGTGGTTACGGTGTTTTTGAATGGACCGGGGATAGAGGCATCATCGCACGTTGATCAGACCTGTGTGAAGGTGCGGATTTCGACTGAGGATGAGGAAGAGACAGGGATTGTCAGAATGCCGATCGCAGAGTACTGTATCGGCGTGCTTGCCAGAGAGATTCCGGCCGATTATGAGAAAGAAGCACTCAAAGCACAGGCAATTCTGGTCCGGACCGACGTATATAAGAAGATTAAAGAATCCGGAAGCAATACGATTCTGGAAGGACCGTTCTGGACACAGAAAAAGATGGAGCAGGCGTGGGGAATTCAATATTCAAAAAATTATCATAAGCTAGAACAGATATGGGAAGAAACAGAAGGACAGGTTCTCATGTACAATGAAGAGCTGGCTTATACACCATTTTTCCGGTTAAGTAACGGATGTACCAGAGATGGTGCAGAAGCGCTGGGAAGCGAAGCTTATCCATATCTGAAAATCGTGGATTGCCAGGCGGATATAGAATCTGAAGAACAGATACAGACATTGGTAACAGATGATATGGATGCAGAAGTGACAGCGGTGGACAGCGCAGGATATGTAACCAATGTAAGGGTAGGGCAGGAGAACATAAGCGGAGAAGAATTTCGAAAAAACTATCATTTGCAATCCGGATGCTTTACGCTGCAGCGTTATAATGGAAAAATGAGGATTACGACCCGGGGAATCGGACATGGTATAGGAATGAGTCAGTACAGTGCCAATCAAATGGCGGAAAGTGGGAAAAAATATCAGGAAATATTAAATTATTTTTTTGAAGGAACGGAAATAAAAGAAGTTGCGGAAATATTACTGGAAGCAGAATAAGTGCATCACTATCTGGCAAAAATAGAGTCAGAGGTGGTGATAACATGAAAGAAAAGAAAAGTCCCTCACAGAAAAAAAGAGGTGCTACCGTCGCGGCAGTATTATGTTTTGTAGCAGCAATCGCAATAGTTGGAACATATACATTCAATGATTACAGAAAAACACAGCAGGATGAACTTGCCAGGGCGGAAGAAACGAATGATACAGAAGATAAAGCACAGGAGGAACCTTCACAGGAAGCCAATAACCTGGCTGTTAAAGAAGAAGAAAAAACGACACAGACAGATACCGAAGAAAAAGATGACAGCGATGGCGCCGAAGGAGCAGACGGAGTCGGCGGAAGTGGGATTCAGACAACTGCAGGGAGCGGCCATAATATTAATTTTAATGAAAGCAGCCAGCTATTGTGGCCGGTAGACGGAACTGTCATTATGAGCTATAGCATGGACAAGACGGTGTACTTTTCAACACTGGACCAGTATAAGTATAATCCGGCGATGATCATATCCGGAGCAGAAGGAGATCAGGTAATCTCAGCTGCACCGGGAATCGTAAAATCCATAGACGTGACCGCACAGACCGGCACAACAGTAAATGTTGATCTGGGAAACGGATATGAACTGTTCTATGGGCAGCTGAAAGAAGTGCCGGTAAAAGTGGGAGATTATGTAGAAGCCAAGACGATACTGGGGTACGTGAGTCAGCCGACCAAATACTATAGTGTAGAAGGATGTAACGTATATTTCGAAATGCGAAAAGATGGACAGCCGGTCAATCCGGTGGAGTATATGGAATGATAAACGGGACGGAGGATTTTTAAAAATCCTCCGTCCCGTTTATAAAATCCCCCGTCCCTCTTTAAAAAAAGAGAGAATGAATTTATAATGGGGATTAAGTGGATAACTTATGTGGAGAGGATTAGATCATGAATTACACATACATTTTAAAATGTCAGGACGGGAGTTTTTATACTGGATGGACGAATGATCTTGAGAAAAGGATACAGGCGCACAATGCGGGAAAAGGTGCGAAATATACGAAGAATCGGAGACCGGTGAAGCTGATATACTGGGAAGAATATGAGACAAAAAGCGAGGCAATGAAACGTGAATATGCAATTAAGCATATGAGCCGGCAAGAGAAGGAAAAACTGGTGAAAACGTGTGGATAACTCGGCACTTTAGCGCAGTAAAAAAGGGACGGGGAATTTTTAAAAATTCCCCGTCCCTTTTTTATCTC
>JAEDLC010000185.1 GCA_016295505.1 Dorea sp. | reverse complement strand
CACCGTCTCAACATGCACGGTATTCGGAAAGAGATCCACGCATGCGATCCTCTCCACCCGGTACCCTCTTCCCTGCAGCATCTCCAGGTCTCTCGCCAGGCTGGTCGGCTTACATGCGATATACACCATCTTATCCACACCAAAGTTGGTGATCTTCTCCAGTGCCTTCGGGTGTACTCCGTCTCTCGGAGGATCCAGCATGATCAGATCCGGGACTTCTCCCAGTTCATCGATGACCTTTAACACATCTCCCGCCCAGAAGGTACAGTTCGTAAGACCATTGAGTTTTGCATTTTCCTTTGCAGCTTCAACAGCTTCTTCCACGATTTCGACTCCCACGACCTTCTTTGCAACCGGCGCCAGAATCTGTGCAATGGTTCCTGTTCCGCTGTACAGGTCGAAGATAACTTTATCCTTTGTCTCACCGATATATTCTCTTGCGGTCTCATATAGGACTTCTGCCCCCAGAGAATTGGTCTGGAAGAACGAAAAAGGCGTGATCTTGAATTTCAGGTCCAGCAGTTCTTCATAGAAATAGCCCTGCCCGTACAGGGTGACTGTTCCTTCATCTTTGACCACATCTGCCACACTGTCATTCTGTGTATGCAGGATTCCGGCAATCGTTCCGTCCAGATTCAGAGCAAGCAGCTGATCTTTCCAGTTCTGTTCAAATGCACTGCTGCCATCCACTGCCTGTTCTGTCGTCGTCACCAGATCAATCAGGATCTCACCGGTTTTGACGGCTTTTCTCACCAGCAGATGCCGGAAGTATCCGGTATGACGCATCCGGTGATAATACGGATATCCGGACTCTTTTGCGCATTCCAGGGTACATGCCAGGATTTTCCGGTAGTCTTCATCTACAATCTGGCAGTCAGATACATTTACGATATCATGAAAACTTCCCCGCTTATGCATGCCCAGCGCCATCGGGCCATCTTTATATTCATCTCCAAAGGAGAATTCCATCTTATTGCGATATGCCTGTTGTAACGGACTCGGCCTGACACCTTCCCAGATGTAGTCTCCGTCAACGGCTTCGTCCATCATGGCTTTTACCTGAGCCTCTTTCATCTTCAGCTGCTCTTCATAGGGCAGGTTCTGATAGGTGCAGCCCCCGCACTGACCAAAGTGCGGACACGCAGAGTCTATTTCAAGCGGTGACTTCTCAAGCACCTCCAGAAGGTGCCCTTCTGCTTTTCCCTTCCGGATCTTATTGACAGAAAACCGTACTTTCTGTCCGGGGATTCCATTCTTTACGATGACACATCGCTCCTCCTCCGGAAGATATATGATTCCTTTATTCGGAAATTCCACTACATCAATGATGCCTTCATATATTTGTCCCTTCTTCATATCATGTATCCTTTCCTTCTTCTATTGCTTTTCTTCTCCGGCTCTTCTGTGACTGAGTCTTGGCTTGTGCGTATCTTCCTGTTTCTTATATACCGCCTTCAGGATGGTACCATCCTGTTCCACCTTTACATGTTCCAGACTTTTCACGTATTTATTGAACTGCGAATATCCATAATCGCTGATCTTGAACTCTTTGAATTTTTCATATATTTTATTGCCCAGAATACTGAGCTCGATTCCGGTTTTCCCGGCCTTTTTCAGAAGCGCGATCACATAACCATCTATACTTTCCTTCATATCACGGTCTTCCCGAAGCGCCACAGACACAATATTGCCATGTTTCACTAACTGAATTCTTGAGAATTCCTCCAGGAATTTTGACAGCATGTTATAACCGTAGCTTCGTACGTCAAAATCCGGATACAGACTGACCAGACGGCTTCCCACTTCACCCAGCCCGGTGGCCTTATTGTTATCCTGATTCTCGATTACCATCTTGATGATCGCATCTTCGATCTTTTCCTTACTCAGCTTATCACGTGACTCTTCACCCTTGGACGTTCCCGGATTCTGCTCATATAACAGATTTTCCAGGATCGTAAACTTATCACAGGCTTTACGAAATGGCTCCGGTGTCTTATTCTCACCCATTCCAATCACAATTTTTCCACTTTCTCTTAACCTGCTTACAAGTCTTGTAAAATCACTGTCACTGGATACAATACAGAATCCGTCAACATCATTCGTATACAGGATATCCATTGCATCTATGATCATTGCAGAATCTGTGGAATTCTTCCCCTGCGTATAGCTGAACTGCTGGATCGGCATGATGGAGTTGGTCAGAAGCTCATCCTTCCAGCTGGAATGCTGTGTGCTGGTCCAGTCACCATAGATTCTTTTATATGTGATCACCCCGTACTTTGACAATTCTGTCAGTATCGGCTTGATATACTTTGCTGACACATTATCTGCGTCAATCAACAATGCAAAACACTGCTCTTCCATTTTTCTCTCCTTTTTATTCCCTTCTGATTATCGATCTCTGCCGTTCACATTCTTTCGGATATATGGCAAT
>JAEDLC010000184.1 GCA_016295505.1 Dorea sp. | reverse complement strand
GTCGCACAGGCAATTGTGAGATTTTTGGATCAGCAGTATGTATCTATGGATGGTGAAGAGACAAAGTTTGTGACCGGATTCTTTACTATTTTTGGTCATGGTATTGCAGTAGGTCTTGGAGAAGCTCTGGATACAAATCCGGGACAGCTGAAAGTTATGCAGGGAAGAAATGAGCAGGGTATGTGCCACACAGCAATCGCATACGCAAAACAGAACGGAAGAAAGAGCATTATTCCATGTGCATCTTCTGTAGGTCCTGGTGCTGCCAACATGGTAACTGCATGTGCAACAGCTACTGTAAATAATATTCCGCTGCTGGTATTCCCGGCAGATACCTTTGCTTCCCGTCAGCCAGACCCGGTACTGCAGCAGCTGGAGGTAAGTTCCAGTCTGGCAGTATCTACTAACGATGCATTCAGACCGGTATGTAAATACTGGGATCGCGTAACACGTCCGGAACAGATAATGACAGCTTTGATCAATGCTATGCGTGTTTTGACAGATCCGGCTGAGACTGGTGCATGCTGTATCGCACTTCCGCAGGATGTGGAAGGTGAAGCATATGACTTCCCGGAATATTTCTTCAAAAAACGTGTTCACCGCATCACAAGACCGGTAGCAGTAGAAGAAGAACTGGAAGATATTGCTGAAGTGATTGCAGAGGCTAAGAAACCTCTGGTTATCGTAGGCGGCGGCGTTCGTTATTCAGATGCCGGTGAGACCGTTGAAAAATTCTGTGAAGAATTCCATATTCCGTTTGGTGAGACACAGGCCGGAAAGAGCGCTTGTAAATCCGGACATCCGTATTGCCTGGGCGGTATCGGTGTAACAGGAACTTACGCTTCCAATGTAATCGCAAAGGATGCAGATGTGGTAATCGCAATCGGTTCCAGAATGTCTGATTTTACAACCAGCTCCAAGTGGCTGTATAAAAATGAAAATGTAAAATTTGTTACGATCAATAACTGCCGTTTCCATGCATATAAAATGGATGCTGTAAAGGCTGTAGGTGATGCAAAAGCAACTGTAGAAGCATTGTCTGAAAAACTGAGAGCAAGAAATTACGTTTCTGCTTACAACGGAGAAATCGAAGAGGCAAAACAGATTTGGGATAAAGAAATGGAACGCCTTGGAAGCATTGAATATACAGGTGATGATTTCGAGCCGATCATCAAGGCAAGAGATCCGAGAACAGTTCCGGAATTCGTTAAACTGACAAACGGAAAGATTACTCAGACAGCAGCTCTGGCAGCTATTAACCGTACCATTGATAAAGATGCTACGATCATCACAGCAGGTGGTTCTCTTCCGAGCTGTATGCAGCGTATGTGGAGAACAGACAAACGTGGCGGATATCATGCAGAATATGGATATTCCTGTATGGGATACGAAGTTGCAGCTACTCTGGGTGTTAAGATGGCTGAGCCGGACAATGAAGTTTACTGTGTAGTTGGTGACTCCAGCTTCCAGATGCTCCACAGCGAGATCATGACCATTATGCAGGAGAGAAAGAAAGTAAATATTCTGATTTTCGATAACTGTGGTTTCGGATGTATCAACAACCTGGAAATGACTCATGGTATCGGAAGTATTGCTACTGAATTCCGTTATACCGATGGAAAGAAACCTACCGGTGATCTGATTCCTGTAGATTATGCAAAAATCGGTGAAGGCTATGGTCTGAAGAGTTACACCTGTAAAACCATCGATGAACTGGTTGCAGCTCTGGAAGATGCTAAGAAACAGGATGTTGCCTGCCTGTTCGATCTGAAGGTTATTCCGAAGACCATGACAGATGGTTATGAAGCATGGTGGAACGTAGGTCAGGCTCAGGTTTCCGAAAAGGAAAGTGTAAGAGATGCATGGGAAGAAGTAAAAGCAGCTCGTGAGGTTTCCAGACAGTATTAATCTTTAAAGGAGATAAGACTCCCACTCTATAGGTGGTGAGTTGCAACAATTTAGTCTTGGTGGGAGTCCAATCTCCTTCCAAGATAAAGCCTCCGGCGGATTGCAGAGGTGCGCAGATGTATTGTGTCATGCAAAGCATGACGCGCACCTCGCAGCAAGTACGCCGAGGCGTACTTGAATAAAACAGGAGGAAGGTACAATGAGTAAAGTATTTGGTTATCCGGAATTTGATGCAAATGGAGAGCAGATTCTTACCACTTATGATAATGAATACAAAGATATGCTGATGGATGTTCGTGTATATCGTATGAAAGCAGGAGATGTGAAAACTTTCTGCAAAGAAGGCGAAGAGACAGCAGTTCTGCTTCTGTCCGGTGATGTAGTGTTCCGTTTTGACGGACAGGAAAAAGAAGCTACCAGAAAAGATGTATTTACAGAAGGTCCATGGGCAGTTCATATGTGTACAAAAGCAGAAGCAAGCGTAGAAGCAAAAGCGGATTCTGAGATTCTGGTACAGTCCACTCACAATGATACAGAGTTTGCTACAAAACTGT
>JAEDLC010000056.1 GCA_016295505.1 Dorea sp. | reverse complement strand
GCAATCGAGAATAATGATTATGATACAGCTATAAAGGTGCTGTTAGAAAGCAAAGAACGTGATGCTGGCAATACCGAGCAGTTGGAAAAATATAGCGAGCAATTAATAGAAATATACGATAAATTAGGGAAAACAGAGGAATATATTGAGGAACTTATACGGTATGTTACATCTTTTTGGCAATATGACTTAACCTATGTTAAGATGTTGAAAGCATGTATTGTGAACCCGGATCAATGGAGTAAGATGGTTGACGATATCGTGATGAAAAGCCGTTATGAAGATTTTGTATGTCAGTTACTCTATGAAGAAAAACGATATGATGAGTTGATGAGTAAGATTGAACAGAGTTCCAATAAAGTTAGTCTGCTGGATTCATATGATAAAATTTTGCGTAAAATAATGCCGGAACGAGTAATAAAAATATATTCTGCTTATTTAAAACAGGCGGCTGAAATGGCGAATGAAAGGAAAAAATATAAATATCTCATGCCATATCTTAAGAAGATATCTAAATGTGATGGAGGAAAAGCCGTAGCAGAAGATATTGCGGCTACATGGAGACGAGAATACAAACGTAGAACTGCCATGATGGATGAACTACGAAAGGCAGGTTTTTAAATCTGTTAAAAGAATTGTTTTGCAAAATCTTTAGGTGTGGTAATATAAAAATAGTTACGGAGGTGTTAGATATGCCAGAAATTTCTTTGTTTTATGGTATTCGTGTTACAATGTATTATGAAGATCATAATCCACCACACTTTCACGCAGAATATAATGGAAATAAAGCACTTATAGATATAGTAGAAGCCAGAGTACTGAAAGGTGCATTGCCATCAAGACAATTAAAACTGATTTTAGCCTGGTGTGTGATTCATCAGGATGAATTGATGCAAAACTGGGAGCTTTCCAAAGATGGACTTCCATTAAATCGAATTAATCCTTTGGTTTAATATGAGAGGGGGATGTATATGTTTCCAAGAGTAGTACAGGTAATCCCATATAGAGACTATAAAGTAGATGTGTATTTTGAGGATGGAAAAATAGTTTGTTATGATGCAAGTCATCTCTTAGAAAAAAAGGTTTTTGAGCGATTAAAGGATATAGATTTTTTTATGAATGCATGCACAATATTAAATGATTCATTGGCTTGGGATGTTACAGGAACCAGAGATGAAAGCAAATGTTTAGATTTGGATCCGGATATGCTATATGAGTTAGAAAATGTAAAGGAAAAAATTGCTTAAATATTTGTCCGAATACTTTTTCAAAAAGCCGGATACCATCTCTGATACCTGACCATGAAGAGAAGTGCTAAGTTGTGATAAGATGCTGTGGGTTTGCAGCAAGTATGCAGCACATATATCCGCAAAGCCTTATTTTACAGGTTTCCACAGTTTCGCAAACGTTAATTTGGAGCGCGAGTCTATTTCGAAGATATCAAAAAGATTTTGTCCCGGGAGCAATTTTGTTTCCGGGATTTCTTCATACATGGTCAGAAATTGACCGTGGATTCAATTGTTCTTTATTCAGGTCATCCCAATTTTGGTCATTAGATGACCGCAAATCTGACAAATCAAAATCCAGTCACCCCGAACAGCGGTGTAGGATGACCGCAATCCCCATAATAAAAAACAAAGTCATTAAAGTATATCTAAAATGATGCCCAAAAGAAGTTTGAAAGAGTGAAAAAGACTGTACAGATGCAGAAAGAATCTGTAGAATAAGTATCAGGAAAGAAAAAGGAGGGAATGGATATGCCACATATCGGTGTAAAATTATATCCTGGAAAAAGTGAAGAATTGAAAGAGAAGCTTGCAAAGGCTTTGAGAAAAACGCTGGCGGAAGAGTCGGGAGTATGGAAAGAAAGTGATATCTCCGTATCGATGGAAGAGTATGCGCCGGACGAATTCGAAAAAGCAACAAAGTCAAGCTTCCGTCAGGAAGAACTTCTGCTGGATTCAGACTATATTAATTTTAAGTAGATGTTTAAGTGAAGAGAAGGCCATGTAGTAACAGCCGTAAGGAGTGATTCCAATCGTCTGTTACTACATGGCTTTTCCTGATCTTTTATTGTATTTTTAAGAGCAGATAACCTGCGAATCCGATCAGAAGCAGAAATACCAGATTATAAAAGGTGAAGGTCCGGAAATACTTTCCCTTTTTGGCCCCCTTCAGATTGACATAATAACGGTAGGAGATCAGACTTGCCAGAGAAGCAATCAAAGTTCCAAGCCCTCCGATATTAACACCGTATAACAATGGAATCGCCTGATCGGTAAAGCCTGACAGAAGGATGGCTGCGGGGACATTACTGATACACTGACTTGCCAGAATCCCGAGGAACAATTCTCTTTGCCGGATCAGGTTACGCAGCAGCGTGGCAATGGCCGGAATCCGTTCCATATTTCCGATGAATAAAAAGAAGCAGACAAAAGTCAGTAACAGAAAATAGTCTGCATCTTTGAAAAGAGAACGGTCAACGAGAAAGATGCAGATCGTAACGATTAGTATCATCCACGGAAATGTAATCAGATGTATGACACATGCAAGACAGACCAGAAAAAGCGCAAGATAGACCAGCAGTTTTTTTCTGGAAAGCTGTGCTTTTGTGCCGGAAAGTGTCTGAAGAGAGAGTTCCTCATTTGGAAGCAGAAAAGCAGCTGCAGCCAGAAGAACCAAAGATAACAGGGTAAGAGGCAGCATAGCCAGTAAAAAGTCTGCAATCGGTATGGAATAAGCAGAATACAGATACAGATTCTGTGGATTCCCGACGGGGGTAAACATGCTTCCCAGGTTTGCTGCAATGGTCTGCAGCACGATGACCGGAATCAGAAGGTTATCCTGATCGGCCATATGGAGAATCATGATTGCAAACGGAACAAACGTAATCAGAGATACATCGTTGGTGATGAGCATACTGGAAAAAAAGCAAAGACCTGTCAGCAATAACACGAGCTGGCGGGTGTTTTTGGTTCCGGATAGAAGTGTTGTTCCAAGCATCTGAAAGACACCGATGCTCTGCAGGCCGGCAACCACCAGCATCAGACAGAACAAAAGCGATAAGACCCGAAGGTCCAGATATTCCAGATAATGGAGAGACGGGGGAACGAAGAAAGCAGAACACAGAGCCAGAAGAGCGGCGATGCACAGTACCGTTTCTTTTTTGATAAAACAGATACAAGTTTGGATTGATTTTTTCATATGAATCTCCTGTGATAGTATTTGACGGGATATTATTGATTAAATTCCGTTTTTTCGTATGATATTGTTATAACGCAACTTATTTTTTATGTCAACAATTGTTTGGATAATAGATTGCGAGAAAGCTTCCTGTTTGTCTATTGACAGTTGCATGTGGCATTTATAGCAATGACCTGCGTTGCTGTCATCATGATCCTGATTGTACAGACATGCATTAAATTTGTATGTAAAGAAAGAGAGCAAGTAGAGATAAAATATTGTTAACAAACAGGAAAAAGAATGATTGGAATGACTGGATAAATAGATTATACTATATTTTATAAGGATAATCTATTTAGACTCAAGATTATGCTGAATGATATGATTTTAGGACGAAAACATGGCCGTATTATTTGAAAAATGCAAAAAAGGATAAGACAACTATGAAAAAAATAATCATAATGTTTGAGGAAGCGGGAAAATACCGGGAGCAGATAGAAAAACTCTGCCGGGACAGATGGGAGGTTCTGTATCTTTCCGGGGAGTGCTCGGAAGAAGAATTCAGAGAATATGCCCGGGATGCGGAGATCATATTCGGTGATGTGGATCCAAAATGGCTTCGGGAATGCCGGAATCTGAAGTGGATTCAGATCTCCTGGGCAGGAGTCGGTCCGTACATGAATAAAGAGTATCTGCAGCATATCGTGCTTACCAATGCTTCCGGGGCGTATGGAGCGGTGATCGCCGAGCATGTAATGGGGCTACTTTTGTCTCTGGCAAGGCGTATTCCGGAGTATGTACATCATGCGAAGACCGGATGCTGGAAAGATTGTGGCGCGGAGTGGAGAATTCAGGGAAAAAAAGCATTGATCCTTGGCGCCGGAGATATAGGAACTGCAGTGGCGGATCGGGCAGCAGCATTTGGAATGGAGGTAACGGGATTCTGCCGTCATATGCGGAAACCGGAAGGTTCATTTACACGCATGATCATGGCAGAACAGCTGGATCATGCAATCAAAGAAGCAGATTTTATCTGTGGCTGTCTTCCGGAAACACCGGAGACAATGCACCTGCTGGATGCGCGTCGGCTGGCAATGTCAAAAAAGGATGCGATTCTTGTGAATGTAGGGCGCGGTAGTCTGATTGATACAGACAGTCTGGTAAGAATGATTATGCAGGGGCATTTCTATGGAGTCGGTCTGGATGTCACGGATCCGGAACCGTTGCCAAAGGATCACCCGTTGTGGAAATTGCACAATGTAATTATCACGCCACATGTTGCGGGGATCGGTTTTGGGCACCATAACAGTGCGGAAGAGGCAATCTGGAAACTGAGTCTTGAGAATCTGGAACGTTTCAGAAATGGGGAGACGCTTAAGAATCTGGTAGATTATAAGAGAGGATATTAATAGACTGAGAATTGACGGATTTATTGTTGATTTGTTTCGTTAAAAGGTATATAGTTATGCTAACGAGAAAAAACAGAAGCATTTTGCAGTGGGGCAAAATGTACTATTAAGGAGGTAATTATCATGGACAGATTAAAAGGAAAGGTTGCAATCGTAACAGGCTCTACCAGCGGAATCGGAATCGGTATTGCAAAGTTATTTGCAGCTGAAGGTGCAAAAGTAGTGATCTGCGGACGTAGAGAAGCAAAAGGACAGGCTGTTGTGGATGAGATCGTGGCAGCAGGAGGGGAAGCTTCTTATCACTTTATGGATATCACAGATGTGGCTACAACAGAGAAACTGATTGCTGATACTGCAGAGAAATACGGAAAGATCGATATTCTCGTAAATAATGCTGCAAACGTAGCTCTGAAAGACGGACGTGTAGATGAGCTTACATTGGAAATGTGGGATGCCATCTTCGAGAGTGATATGCGCGGCACATTCTACGCAGTGAAGAGTGTAATTCCATATATGCAGAAAAATGAAAAAGGTGGTTCTATCATCAACATTGGATCCATGGCTTCCTGCGGCGGTGACCTTGGATCTACCGCTTATGCATGTGCAAAAGCAGGTGTTGATATGCTGACAAAATATACAGCTCTGCAGTATGGAAAACAGAACATCCGCTGCAACTGTGTTCGTCCGGGTCTGATCGTTACACCACAGAACGAAGCACACGTTCCACAGGCACTGAAAGACATTTTCACAAGCAATATCTGTGTAAATCGTTATGGATGTCCGGAAGATATCGGACATATGTGTGTATACCTTGCATCTGATGAGAGCGAGTATTTCACAGGACAGGTTGTGACAGTAGACGGTGGTCTGAATTCTCATGTATCAACCGTTGCTCAGTTTAAGGAATTAAGCTCCCGTACATGGTAAGAAGATCAAGAATTGTTTGCCAGAGGTAGTTGAATGGGAACAGAAGAAAATAAGCAGGACAGAATGAAGTACCGTCTTGCAGATGCGATGAAAATCTGCATGAAGAAGATGCCGGTGGAAAAGATTACGGTAAAAGAAATTGTGGCTGAGTGTGGTACGACAAGGCAGACGTTTTATCGGAATTTCCAGGATAAATATGATTTGATCAACTGGTATTTTGACCGGATTCTGTTGGAATCTTTTCGCCATATGGGGGAAGGTGAGACGGTATATGAAGGGCTTGTGAACAAATTCCATTATATTGAGGAAGAAAAACTATTTTTCAAAGCCGCTTTTCGAACGGATGAACAGAATTGCCTGAAGGATCATGATTTTCAGCTGATTTTGAGATTCTATACGAAAAGGATTGAAGAAAAAACAAAAAAGCCTGTTCCAGAACATTTAAAATTTCTGCTGGAAATGTATTGTCAGGGATCTGTCTATATGACCGTTCGATGGCTTCTTGGAAATATGAAGCAGACGCCGGAGGAGATGGCAAAAAATCTGGTGGATGCCATGCCGTTAGAACTGATGAAAGCATTTCAGGAGATTCATCTGGTGTAAAATTGTATAGTATGTGATGAAAAAAAGCCAGTCTTTCATGTAAAGTGACAGATTGGCTTTTTTGTAACTTTCTTTTGATAAGAAAGATTGTTAAAATATAAACATATAATACAGGAATCAAGAAGAAAAGGAGATTGATAACGATGGCAAACAGAATCATGTTAAATCAGACTTCCTATCATGGGGCAGGAGCAATTCAGGAGATTGCAACAGAAGCAAAGGCAAGAGGATTCAAAAAGGCGTTTGTGTGTTCCGATCCGGATCTGATCAAATTTGAAGTAACAACAAAGGTTACAAAAGTACTGGAAGATGCAGGGCTTGAATATGCTGTATACTCAGATATCAAAGCAAATCCGACGATTGAAAATGTACAGCATGGCGTAGAAGAATTCAAAAAGTCTGAAGCTGACTATATTGTTGCAATCGGTGGAGGATCTTCCATGGATACAGCAAAGGCAATCGGAATCATCATTGCAAATCCGGAATTTGAGGATGTAAGAAGTCTGGAGGGAGTTGCCCCAACGACACAGCCATGTGTTCCGATCATTGCGGTACCTACAACAGCCGGAACTGCAGCAGAAGTAACTATCAACTATGTAATTACAGATGTTGAGAGAAAGAGAAAGTTTGTATGTGTAGAT
The DNA here is from genome assembly GCA_016295505.1 of Dorea sp. Taxonomy (GTDB): domain Bacteria; phylum Bacillota; class Clostridia; order Lachnospirales; family Lachnospiraceae; genus Dorea_A. The sequence goes on along the minus strand of JAEDLC010000056.1, from coordinate 5,249 downwards.
CCACACGATATGCCGATCATTGCAGTGGTAGATCCGGATATGATGTCCTCTATGCCAAAGGGGCTGACCGCATCTACAGGAATGGATGCATTGACACATGCAATTGAAGGATATACCACGAAAGGCGCGTGGGAGATGACAGATATGTTCCACCTTAAAGCAATCGAAATTATTTCTAAGTCTTTAAGAGGAGCTGTTGCAAATGAAAAAGAGGGCCGTGAGGGAATGGCACTCGGACAGTATATCGCAGGTATGGGATTCTCCAATGTTGGACTTGGAATTGCACATTCTATGGCTCATACGCTGGGAGCTGTATATGATACACCACATGGAGTTGCGTGCGCAATGATGCTTCCGATTGTTATGGAATACAATGCAGAATGCACCGGAGAAAAGTACAAAGAAATCGCAAAAGCAATGGGTGTAGAAGGCGTGGATAGCATGTCAGTAGAAGAATATAGAAAAGCAGCTGTGGATGCAGTAAGACAGCTGTCTGTAGACGTTGGAATTCCTACGAAACTGGATGCATTAAAAGAAGAAGATCTGCAGTTCCTGGCAGAGTCTGCTCATGCAGATGCATGTGCACCGGGAAATCCGAAAGATGCAAGCGTAGAAGATCTGAAAGACTTGTTCAGAAAATTAATGTAAATAAATGTCGTTGGAACGATGTCCGAATGAGCGAAAAGCTGTCGGACATCGTTCTTTTTTTGTTAATAATAGAACTTGATTTCTTTGAAAATCCAGTGAAATATACATAGCCTGCTATGTTATTGTAGCGGAGTTCCTGAGTGGAAGGATTCATAGTTACCTATGCGATTGGAAACAGATATTACCCCATATCAAAAAGCCTGTAGAAAATCCAATTTTTGCAAGAGGATGAAGAATTTTGACATTTACATCGTTCACTTATTGTGGACTGTATAATAAAAAGAAGAGTATAAAGTCGGATGATATAAATCAAACGAGATTGGAGGGCAGGGGCAGAATGTGGAAGAATATGATAAAAGCTGCAATAGTGGTTATTTCAACAGGTTGCGCCGGGTATCTGATAGCCGCAGGATTGTTTGTGACAGAATCGAAAGAAGAGGCCCTGCAGGCATTCCGTTACGAGAAGGATGGAGAAGTAGACTATACTTCAAGAACAGAACCGGAACATATTCGAACAGACGGAGCCACTCCAAGTGCATATGCAGACAATGAATTGATTGTGCAGCTGGCGGAGGGGACATCCGAGAGAGAGGCAAAGAGTATTGCGGGGGAGAATCAGGCGGAATTGGTGGGATTTATCAGTATTACGGATAAAGATATTAACATTACAAAGCCGGTGTTAGATCTTGAGAATTCAATGAAACAAGCCAAAAGGTATGTATAGGAACATCCGGAAAAACGGACAGAAGCGGATGTAAAATCTGATGAAAAGGAGATCCCGGAGGAATCAGAAGGTGATTCGGAAAAATTTATGGAATACCTGGAGGAAGAACTGATTCCAGAGTACGGTGTTATGCCGGTTGATGAGATATGTAAAACAAGCAATGGAATGGATGCGTGGCTGGAGCCGACAGATCTTCAGGGAATATTGGCAATTGAGATTGATGATTATGACGGAGACGGAAAACATGAAATGCTTCTGATAAGAGGAACCTGTGAGGGCATGGATAAACAGGAGCTGTTCAGTTCAGACGATCAGGGCGGCGGCGCCAGGATTAATATGGAAATGTATGAGTGTGACGGAAGCGTGAAGCTTGCGGATTCCAGGGAACTGATTCCCTGCGGTAAATACCGGGTTACTTATCATGAAGTTCAGACCGGCTTCTTCACCTATAGTAATGACGGCACAGTGTATATAGGAATAGATAGCAATTTTATTATGAATGAGACGATTACAACGCTTGCACTATACCAGTATCGGGACGAAGCTTTTCAATATGTAAAAGGCTTCTGCAGGCGGCGTCAGGGGAGCTGCTATGAGGCGATACTTACAGCGGATTCGGAGCCGGAACAGACAAACATTACATTTGCACCGACATTTACGGAAGACAGCGGGGGATGGTCGATTCTGGAGGACTATGATGATGAGCAGGCATCTGATTCGGAATTAGAAGAAAATGCACTCAGATTAAATGAGATTTATTATGAACAGCTAAAAACATACGGACTGAACGGTAAGGATGTAAGATTGCTTTGGGGAGAACGGCAGTGGGATGCAAGAACCGCCGATATCTATACATCCGGTGAAGGTAATCTGAAAGTGATGGCTTCCATTGCGGAATGCTATGAATATAGCACATCTACGGAGTGTCATCTGTTTCGAGAGGATCCTGCGGGCAGTCTGGATGCCTACCGATAAGAGTCACAAAAAAATGAAGAAGGATTGTAACAGGAGGAAATTATGAAGCAAAAAAATATATGGAGATATGGACAGTCTATTGCTGGCGTCATTGGACTTGCCAGTCTGCTGTTACCGCTATATCAGGCGGAAGGAATCACTTATAACATGCCGATGCTTCTGCGCCTGGGAAAAAGCGCAGGAATACAGTACTGTATCATACTGGTGGCAGTGATCCTGCTGTCGTTGGCCGGAAATCTGCTGGTGACACTGTGGGAACACCGGACCACCGATCTGGCAGCGGGAATCATAAGGCTTGCCGCTGCGGTACTGCTGCTGGTGATACGGCTGACATTCATGGAGCAGCTTACAGGCATCCCTCAAAGTGGATTATTGGATGGGGCGGGTCTTGGATTCTGGTTATTTCTGGCGATTCATACAGTATGTGGAATCTTTGGAATTGTGCCTGCTCGATCCGGAGCAAAATCTGCAGGCGTGAAAGAATCGGCTCCTATGTCTTCCGCGGATGCATCAGCAGAGGCGGAAAGGAAGAACGGTACGGTTGCCATACTGGAAGGTATCTACAAAGGAGAGGTGATTCCTCTGGAAGACATGCAGGCGCTGGTTGTCGGAAGAGATGCCGCTCAGTGCAATCTGGTGGTGGAAGGGGAGAAGGTAAGCCGGAAACATTGCAGTATTACCTACTGCGCAAGAACTGGTGGTTATCTGCTGTGCGATTATTCCTTTAACGGGACTTATTATCTGAATGGACAGAGACTTCCGAAGCATATGAATATGGAACTTCCGGAAGGGACAGAAATTTATCTGGGAGATAAGAGGAATATACTGCGTATGGGCAGATAGAGTGACAGAAAGGAAAGAGGCAGAATGATGAGGGATCCGGAGAGATTGTGTCTGGGATGATCTGAAGAAAGGGAGGTAAGGATCGTGATGAAGAAAGGAATTAAAGTACTTCTGTCACTGGCAGCTATTCTGTGTGCAGGAGGAATGATAATAGCTGGTCTGGGAGGAGCGGATCGGCAAAGCGTATCCTCCAATACATGTGTCGAGACTGTCCAAAATGAGAAAGAAAATGATACAGATAAGGAGGAGACCGTTGAACTGGAAAAAGTGGAGCTTCCGCTTTATGAGAATACCCTTCAGCCGGATACCTCAAGTGGTTCATATGTGCCGGGGGAAATCGTGGAAAGCAATGGAAGTCTGTACTATACCTGCGGGGATGCCGGCGTTACGGCTGTAGATCTGGACGGCACGAACAAGAGAACAATCGTAGATGTAATTGATGATAAAACAGGATATCTTATGATTACGGATCAATACATCTATGTGCGCTGTGACGGATATACGGTGAGACAATACAGTTTCGACGGCGAACTGATGGGGCAGGTTGGAGAAGTCCTGAATTGGGGGTATGTCTGTCACTGGTATTTTCAGGACGGATGCCTGTATTTTCAGGGAATGAGCTCGGATAATGAAATATATAGCGGGTTGTATCGGGTCGCTGTGGGCAGCGGTGATTATCCGGAGTGTGTGACAAAGAACTGTAAGAGTAATAGTGATACAGACGTGTATTTTTATGAAGACAAAATCTATTTTTTTGATAACGATATCAGCTTTTGCAGCATCAGAGATGACGGAACAGAAGAAACGGTTTTGAGAAAAAATAATGTAGAACCTGATAATGAGATTACACTGCATGGGGCGGAAACACAGTGGCTGACGCTGGGGCTGTATGCGCAGGACGGTCTGTATTATGCAGTGGATGGCGAAGATACGTATCGCAGACTGAATGTTCAGACCGCGGAGGATGAAATCTTACCATGGCAGTATATACAGGATGCAAGGCTGGGAGCTCTCATCGAGGGAGATTATATCTCGTACTGGGCTCAGGAAGACTATGTGCGATATATAAAAAGTTATCAGATCTCTACCGGAGAAGAGCGAAGTCTGAAAGAATTCGTGGAGCATCTCCCTAATAATCTGGTGGAGCGGGTGCCCTGCTATCTGGTGGAAGTTCCGGGTGCGACCAGAATCTATTATGTTGTGGAACTGGAAGGCGAGAAGGCATTCTATTCCATTACAGCAGACGGATCGGAAGAGAGAAAGCTGGATGCACTGGAAGAAACGATTCCGCATATATCGGCTGGTTACGGAGATTTTTGATTCCAGCGTGAATTGGCAAATAAAATCATAAAAACTTAAGAATATTCCGTCCATATATTAATATTTCCTTTTTATAATAATACACAGGAAAAAGAAAGGGGAATCAAGGTATGGAATATGTCTTAGGAGTATTGATGTACAGTCCATGTATCATATATCAGCTCATATTGATGCACAGGTATCTGAAAAAAGGAAAACAGAGTCCGGTAATATATTTCATCTGGGTAAATATCTTCCTGCTTTATCTGTATATGATATTTGAGGTGACCGGTATTGGAACACTGGGAGAACTTATTACAAATGGCACAAAATACATGAGCAGGAGTAATTTTATTCCATTTGATTCAGTGGGGATCAGTTTCTTTCTGAATATCATAATGTTCATGCCATTTGGATTCCTCGTTCCGTTTATCTGGAAGGAATACAGAAAAATAGGGAAAACAGCGGCAGCAGGAGCAATGTTTTCAATCATAATAGAAGTGTCACAACTCTTCAACTACCGAGTCACAGATATTGATGACCTGATAACAAATACATTTGGAACCATCATTGGATATCTTGTGTGGAAAACATTCGTACAAGTATTCGGATTACATTTGAAAACAGAAAATAAAAGTAAATGGGAACCGATCATATATGTAGTGCTGGCAATAACCGGTATGTTTATTTTTTTATAAATTGTAGAGGGGGACGGGGGATTTTTAAAAATCCCCCGTCCCCCTCTACAATTTATAAAAAA
>JAEDLC010000055.1 GCA_016295505.1 Dorea sp. | reverse complement strand
TTGTGCATAATAAAAAGGGCGATAATGCAAAATTCATGCATTATTGCCCTCTTTCAGTCTCGGAACACAGTTGAGAAGCGTATCTTCTGGCAGGCAGCGGCAAGATATTTCCTATACGCCCAAAGCATGTGCGCTACGTCGTTCTACGCGTTCCATCTTATCCGTGGCAAGTTTTTGCCTGTGTCCCCACATCCTGGCAAATCCAATGTGTATCCGTCCTCAATATCAGGAGGCACATTACCATAAAATCGGGGCTTTTTCAAGCCTTGTATCCTTTTTCTGGCGGGAGTAGAATAAGGTTCCATAATGGAAATATGTAAAGTAATGTCAGGGAGGAAAAGCGGATGCGATACAGGCCGGAGGAACTATTACCGCTGGTAAAGGAGCTGTCGTGGAAATATACGGGAAAAGCCAGCACATCCATTACCTATGAGGCGGCGCAGCAGCTGATGAGAGCAGTGTTATACTGCATTCAGGAGTATACTTTGGGGGCAGGGAAAGATGAGCTGTGCCCGGGAAAAAAGGTGGCTGCCAGAGAAGCATATGAACTGGGATATGAGCTGGTTCTCAAGAAGACGCAGGATGCGAGAAAATGCTACAATCAGATTGCGGAGCAGTTTGACAGCTACGGAAACCGGGCGTATGAGGAGACATTCCGGAAAGGAATCCCGGAATTCTTTCTGTGGTATGATGCGAGACTGAAACCACAGGAGCATATACTGACACTGGATTATCCAGCTCTTGGAAACGATGTGAAAGCCTGTGGAATTGACCGGATATATGAGTATCTTTGGAGTATCGACAAGGAACAGCAGTTTCTTTCACGGTTTCCGAAGGCATATGTGAGAGCTGTGAACAGGGAGCGGTATCCGGAGTATGAGGAGTACTTTGTAAATGTGTGTCAGACGCCGCTTCGCAGAATACTATGCTGTATGCTGGCGGAGATTGACCTGACTGAAACGGAGCTTTCAAAAGAAGAATATCTGCAGATCGAAGAGGCGCTGTACATGAATGAGGTGAAGGCAAAGGAGCTGAAAGGTCGACTGGAAGTGGCACTGAAGATTCTTGTCAATCAGATATATGGAGGAGAGGAAGAACTGTATCGATATCTGAGCAGAGACCTGGATGATCTGGCATTTGAACTGAAAAACGGGATAGAGAATCATTGTCTGAAGGAGGTCATTGGATAATGGATGAGATGTTTGCGCTGATGGAGGAGGAACAGAGAAAGCAGGAGATTGCGCGGGTGATGGAGTGTAACCGTCATTCGGAACGATTTGGGCTTGCACTGACTGAAGAACAGGCGCAGGAGCTGATGACGCGCAGAAAAGATACCCTGAAGGAGAACCGGAGAGTGGAATTCGGGGAAGGAATTCTGCCGCAGATCATCGAGAACTTCTGCGATTCTCAGTACATAGACAGCAGCACTTATGTGGACACTCTGGGAAGACTGCAGGAGATCTTTTATCATTATAAAAATGAATCGATGGATGAACTGACGGATCAGGAGTTACTGGAATTCATGCGACAGCAGTTTGAAGATGTATGTTTCGGAGATCTGGAATATCTGGAGAGCACTTGTCTGGAACGATATGCAAGGAAGATCCGGGAAACACATGCCGATACGTTTTACAAGGGACTGCGGGATGAGTATCGTCTTCATGTGACAGACAATAAATATCAGGCACTGTCCGAGGAAAGCAGATGGGATTATGAATTATATCGTGCAAGTCTGGAAGATATAGAGTAAATGGATGTTTCTGTGATATAATCATAGAAAATGTGATTACAGAAGATGTGACAGGAAATGATGCGATTGTAATGTATGCGGCTGCAGAAAGGAGAAGATACTTTGTTATATACGATACCGGATTATTATCATCAGTTCCAGTGCGTGGCAGACAGATGTGAGGATACCTGCTGTGCGGGCTGGCAGATTGTGGCAGATCAGAGAGCGTTGGAGAGGTACCGAAAGGTAAGAGGGACTTTCCGAAAGAAGCTTCGAAGCTCTGTGGACTGGAAGGAGGGGACCTTCCGGCAGTCGGAAGATAAGAGATGTGCATTTCTGAAAGAGGATAACTTATGTGAGATGTATATCGAACTGGGGAAAGACAGCCTGTGCAGAACCTGCAGACGTTATCCCAGGCATGTGGAAGAATTTGAAAATGTCAGAGAGATCACGCTGTCGGTTTCCTGTCCGGAAGTGGCGAAGATCCTGCTTGCAAAGAAAGAGCCGGTGAGATTTCTGTCGTATGAAAAAGGTGGTGAAGAGGAATATGAGGACTTTGATCCATTTTTATATTCCGAGCTTCTGGACGGACGGGATCTGATGATCCGGATTCTGCAGGACCGGGAGAAACCGATGAGTCTGAGAGCCGGTCTGATTCTTGCGATCGCGCATGACATGCAGGTACGGATCAAAAAGGGAGAGATATTCTCCTGCCAGGAAGTGTTGGAACGGTATCAGACGAAAGCTGTAAAGGCATATGTTCAGAAGAAGATTCAGATGGCTCAGGATAATGAAGAACAGCAGTTTCGCTATGTCAGACAGATGTTCTGGAATCTGGATCAGTTGGAACGTCTCAGAGACGATTGGGAGCCGCAGCTTCGGGAAGCGGAGACTCTGCTCTACCGGAAGGGACAGAAGCATTATACAGAGGTTCAGAGGGAATTTTCTGAATGGCTTTACGTACACATGCCGGAATGGAGCGTACAGTGTGAACAGCTTCTGATCTACTTTCTCAGTACTTATTTCTGCGGGGCAGTGTACGATGGAAGAGCCTATGCGAAGGCGCAGATGGCGGTGATCAGTGTACTTTTGATCCGGGAACTTCTGGCGGCGCGCTGGATGAAGAATGAAAAAACGCTGGATGCGCAGGATGTGGTGGAGATTGCGTACCGATATTCCAGGGAGTTGGAGCATTCTGATCTGAATCTGAATCAAATGGAAGAGATGATGGAAGATCAGATGGTGCCGATTTTCTGGAAACAGGTATAGATGGCATGGAAATGACAGGTGACAGAGGAGAATCGATATATGGAAGAGATCAGAAATAATCAGGCAGAAGCGGATAAAGAACATAATCATGAAACGGTTCGGCAGTTATTTGAATTTATCACAGCAAGCCCGAGCCCGTTTCATGCAGTACAGAATATGAAGCAGAGACTTGAAAAAAAGGGCTATCAGCAGCTGCTGGAGAGTCGGAGCTGGGAATTGCAGGAAGGCGGCAGATATTATGTGACCAGAAACGGATCTTCGATTCTGGCATTTCGGATCCCGAAGAAAGATTTCCGGGGATTTCAGATTATGGCAAGTCACAGTGATTCCCCGTCTTTTAAGATCAAGGAACATCCGGAGATGGAAGTGGAAGGACAATATGTGAAGCTGAATGTGGAGCGTTATGGTGGTATGCTCTGTGCACCGTGGTTTGACCGACCGCTTTCGGTGGCGGGAAGACTGGTTGTGCGGGAAGGCAGTCGTCTGGTGACGAAGCTGGTATCTGTGGACCGGGATCTTGTGATGATTCCGAATCTGGCAATCCATATGAACCGGGAAGCCAATGATGGTTATAAATACAATGCGCAGAAGGATCTGCTTCCGCTCTATGGAATGGGATGTGAAAAGGGAACTTTCATGAAGCAGATTGCAGAGGCAGCCGGAGTATGTGCAGAGGATATTGTGGGCAATGACCTGTTCCTGTATAACCGGATGGGAGGAAGCATCTGGGGAGCAGATGAGGAATTCATGTCCATCGGCAAGCTGGATGATCTGCAGTGCGCATTTGCATCCCTGCAGGCATTTCTGACAGCAGAGGATGGAGACAGTATCCCGGTACATTGTGTCTTTGACAATGAAGAAGTCGGAAGCGGTACGAAACAGGGGGCGGCATCTACATTTCTGCTGGATACACTGCTTCGCATCAATGAAGGTCTCGGCCGGACAAACGGACAGTATCATCAGGCACTGGCTTCCAGCTTTATGTTGTCCGCGGATAATGCACATGCGGTTCATCCGAATCAGGCGGATAAGGCATGCCCGACCAACCGTCCATATCCTAACGGCGGCGTCGTGATCAAGTACAGTGCGAATCAGAAGTATACCACGGACGGAATGGCGGCAGCGGTATTTACCAGAATCTGTGAAGCTGCAAAGGTTCCGTATCAGACATTCCTGAACCGCTCGGATCTGCCGGGGGGTTCAACGCTTGGTAATATCTCGAATACGCAGGTAGCGTTGAATACGGTGGATGTCGGTCTGGCGCAGCTTGCTATGCATTCACCCTATGAGACCGGCGGTGTGAAAGATACGGATTATCTGATTCATGCGGCAAAGCAGTTCTATCAGACTTCTGTCGTGGAAGAAAGCGAAGGAGTATATCAGTTATGGTAAATTGTATATTTGTGGGACTGGGCGGTTTCATCGGGGCAGTATGCAGGTATCTGATCGGCCTGATTCCGATGAAGGCACAGCCCGTATTTCCCGTGAAAACATTTCTCATTAATATCATAGGTGCATTTGCGATCGGCCTGATCGCAGCGCTGGCAGCGAAGAATTCATCTGTGGATCCACATCTGATTCTGTTTCTGAAAGTGGGTATCTGCGGCGGATTTACAACATTTTCTACATTTGCATTTGAGACGACAGATCTGCTCCAGAGTGGAAATACAGGGGTCGCACTTACGTATGCGGTTCTGAGTGTCGTGTTGGGAGTGCTGGCGGTGTTTGCAGCACAGTTTCTGGTGAAATAGGAGGAGAGAAAATGGCAAGCAGACAGGTGAAACTGAAACAGGCAGAACCGGGAAGTATTCTGTATCATTATACAAAAAGCAATGGAATTAACGGAATCGTGAATCATAATTGCTTCTGGGCAACGAAGAGTGATTTCTTGAATGACCCGGATGAATTTTCATATATTACGCGGATTATTGAAGCCGTCTGCGAGGAAAATATCAAAAAAGAATCTCAGAAGAAAATGTTCCTGAGAGACGTGCTGGAGGAGGCGGTATTCCTGGCAGGCGGTAAAAACAAGGAATACTTTGTGCTGTCATTTTCCAACTGCAGGGACAGTATCACCATGTGGTCTGAATTCGGCAGCAAGACCGGTTATAATATCGGACTTGACAGCGAGAAGATCGTGCAGCGTATCGGCGAGGCAAATGTCATCGATTATCATGGGTTTGTTATCTATGATTCCGAACAGCAGAAAAGACTGATTCGCAAGATCATCAGTGATTACCTTCCGGAGCTTTTTCAGACACCTTTTGAAAGGATTCTGGAAGCCGGAGAGAAGAATCCGGAAGATCCGGTCTATCGGAAGGCCTGCCGCAAATTCCAGAAGATCGCAGCCGTGTATGCGATGTTTTTCAAGCATGAAGCCTTCAAGGAAGAGCAAGAATACCGGTTTATCTTCAAAAAGCAGAAAGGTACAGAGGTAAACTTTCGTGAAAAAGACGGATTTATGATCCCATTTATCAAAATTCAGCTAAGTGAAGAGAATCTTCCCGTCAAAGAGATCATGGTGGCACCCCAGAATCACATCGATCTTGCGAAAAAAGGCATGGAATATATGATGAAAAGCAAGGGATATCGTGTTCCCGTTCATCTCTCAGATATCAAGCTGAGGTATTAATTTCGTTTTGCAGATCCTGGGAATGAGTATGAATTTCAGTGAGAATAAATAAAAGTTATAAAATAAATAAAATATACTGGTAAGTTTATAAAAAGTGTGTTATAGTATATTTCAAGCATTACATTTCTAATTTCTAGGCGGAGACGCATCTGATATCATCTGTAATATCTAATAAGAAATCTCAATGCTTTTCAGACAATAATAGCAAAGGGGTTTCTGGTGCGATTAAAGTGCAGGTTTCATTTAGAGCCCCGAATAAAAAGGAGGGCTCTTGAATGACCGAAGTAAAAAAAACAGCTGTGAAACGAACCTATAAAGCCAGTGTGTTTGAAATGGTGTTTAGAAATAAAAAGGAATCACTGGGACTTTATAATGCAGTCAATAATACAAATTATACAGATCCGGAACAACTGGTAATTAACACATTAGAGAATGCTATTTATATGTCTATGCATAATGATGTTTCTTTTATTATTGATTCCAGATTGTCGCTATATGAACATCAATCTACGTATAGTCCCAATTTACCGTTGAGATATTTGTTTTATATTTCAGATTTATATTCTTTAATTACAAAGGACAGCAACTTTTATGGAGAGAAAAAAGTGATGCTGCCGACACCGAATTTTATTATCTTTTTTAATGGTACCAGGAATCTTCCAGAGAAAATGGAATTAAATTTGTCTGATTTGTATGAAATCCCGGATAAAGATCCTGCTTTGGAGTTGAAAGCGGTTCTGTTGAATATTAATCCGGGGAAGAATGAAAGATTAAAGGATGCGTGTAAGACGCTGAAAGATTACGCAGAATATACCTGGCGTGTAAGGCAGTATGCTGAAAAGATGACATTAGAAGATGCAGTGGATCAGGCAATTGCCGAGTGTATTCGAGAGGGAATTCTGGCAGATTTCCTGTCAGAGAACAGAGCGGAGGCGAAGTCGGTGAGTATTTATGAATATGATGAAGAAAGGCATATGAGACAGACGAGAGAAGAGGGCTGGGAAGAGGGGAGAATGTCTGCAATAAAAAAAGCAGTTCAAATCTGTAAAGATCTTGGTGTGGATCGGGAACATGCGGTTTTGCAACTTGCACAGAAATATGAATTGACACAGCGAAAAGCGGAAGAATTAGTGGACGAGTGCTGGAAAAGGGAATAAAAAGCCTGCGTAATAGTACTTATCGCCTCTGAGACATGTCGCTTCCCACAAGAAAAATCTGTTTATGAAAACCTTGATTTTTCCTGTGAAAAGTGTATATTACCCAGATGAATTTCTTGTATAATCTCAAAGTTCCATCATTCCGGACATAATGCAGCCTCCGGCGGCACCGCAGTCCTGGATCTCAGCGAACTGAGCCTTATCCGGTTTCATTCCCCCGATTGCATAGACAGGGATATCAACTGCCTGACACACACTTCGGAGAAAGTCCAGTCCTCTCGGCGGCAGGCCTTTTTTACAGTCGGTTGCATAGATGTGTCCCGCGGTGATATAAGTGGCACCGAGTCGTTCTGCTTCGACTGCTTCTTCGATCGAATGAACGGAAGTCCCAAGCTGCGAGAAGGAACTTATAGGTACCTCCGGCTGCTTTTTGCACTCCCGAAGCAGTGGAAGCGGCAGGTGGATCGATGTGCAATGCAGCTCCAGCGCTGTCTTCCAGTAAGTATGGAGAATGCACGGCACCTGATAGGATCCGCAGATCCTCATGACCTGTTCTGCAAGAAGGGTGTATTCATCCTCCGACAGGTCTTTTTCCCGCAGGATCAGCGCCTGCGGATGACACTGGCAGATCCGTTCGATCTGTTCCGGAAATGGCCGCCGGCAAAGATGTCGGTTGCTGACGGCAATTACCCGGTGAAACAATGTCTGATCGTATTTAGAATCCGATGCGGCATTTTCGTTCTTTTGGTTACTGTTTTTATCCATTTCATTTCCTCGTGCAGTTCTCATATTTTATACATAGATATAATCGCTCATGACCGGCTGCAGGTTGTTCGAAAGAAGTGCCTGATATACCTCATCTACAGATCTACCATCCGAAATCTCGAACTGATCATCTCCCTTTTCTTCAATATCATCTACATGACTGCCGATTCCGGTGCTGACACCCGCAGAGATCTTGGTAGCTGCAATGTTGACCAGATTATCACGCACACGGGCACATTCTCTGGTGGACACGGTGATGCTTGCAAATGGCATAAAGAGCCGGTAAGCACATACCACTTGGAGAAGCTGTGGCTCATGAACGTCCATTGGATTGATTCTGTCATTGTTGATGATTGGGCGCAGTCGCGGACAGGAAAATGCAATCTCTGCATGTGGGTATTTTCGCTGCAGGAGATATGCGTGATATCCGGTAGCGAATGCATCTTTTCGAAAATCATCCAGTCCCAGAAGTGCACCGAAGCCAACGCCTCGCATACCGCCTCTGATCGCACGTTCCTGTGCATTGACACGGTAAGGAAAGATGCGCTTATGGCCTGCCAGGTGAAGCGTTTCGTACTTGTCAGAGTTATAAGTTTCCTGGAATACAGTGACATAATCGGCACCGCATTCGTGCAGATAAGCATATTCATCGGAATTGACCGGATAGATCTCAAGGCCGATGACTTTGAAGTATTTCCTTGCAATCCTGCAGGCTTCTCCAATGTATTCAACCGTAGATTTGATGCGGCTTTCTCCTGTCAGTATCAGGATCTCCTGAAGCCCGGTTTTTGCGATTGCAGCCATTTCTTTTTCGATTTCATCAGGCTTTAACTGTGCTCGGTTGATCTTGTTGTGGCAGTTGAAGCCGCAGTAGATACAATAATTTTCACAGTAATTGGCAATATAGAGCGGTGTAAACATATAGATACTGTTGCCGAAGTGTTTTCGTGTCTCAATTCTTGCTGCCTGTGCAATGTCTTCCAGAAGTGGAAGTGCGGCAGGAGAAAGGAGGGCGGCAAAATCTTCCGGTGTCTTCGCGTCATGTGCAAGTGCACGTCTGACATCTGCTTCTGTATATTTGTCGTAATCATATGCATCCATGGCAGAGATTACCTGGTCCATGATATCTGATTCCAGAACTTCCATTCCGGGAAGATAGGTCATATGGTCAATGCGGTTCTTTTTCTGATCTTCCAGAATCTCTTCATTTAAAATACTTTCATTGATATGTTCCTTTTCCATGAATGAATGCCTCCTAATCCTGTAAAAATCCAGTCAGTGGAGAAGAAGCACTGGCGCCTTTTTCGATGGTGCGACCCAGACCTGACAGGTATGCACTTCTTCCGGCTTCAATGGCTTTCTTAAATGCTTCGGCCATGACAGGAATGTCACCGGCGGTTGCGATCGCTGTATTGGCCATGACTGCAGCTGCACCCATTTCCATGGCTTCACATGCCTGAGAAGGGCGACCGATGCCCGCATCTACAATGATTGGAAGGTCAATCTCATCGATCAGAATCTGAATGAAATCCTTTGTGCTAAGACCCTTATTGGAACCGATCGGAGCACCAAGCGGCATGATGCAGGCAGCACCGGCATCGCGGAGTGCTCTTGCAGCATTCAGATCCGGATACATGTATGGCATCACAACGAAGCCTTCTTTTGCAAGGATTTCGGTTGCTTTGATGGTTTCATAATTATCCGGAAGCAGATATTTGGAATCGTGAATCACTTCAATTTTTACAAAATTACCACAGCCGACTTCACGTGATAGTCTTGCGATACGTACCGCTTCTTCTGCGTTTCTTGCACCGGAAGTGTTCGGGAGCAGAGTGACATTGTCCGGAATATAATCCAGAATATTGGCAAGTCCGCCTTCATTGGCGCGACGAAGAGCTAGAGTGATGATCTGCGTCTCCGCTTTTTCAATACATGCTTTTACCAGCTCCAGGGAGAATTTTCCGGAGCCGAGGATAAAACGAGAGGTGAATTCGTGACCTCCCAGGATCAGTTTGTCTTCGTTTTGGTTCATAATAATTACCTTCTTTCTTGTGTTGTTATATATCTTCTTCGCCCAGGATCAGGCGTGTGATCATATTTGCCTCATGGGAGGCACAGATGGCAACTCTCGGGGCCATCAGACCGTTCCCCCGGGAGGGTTCCGTAACCTGATCTCCGCACAGGTAGAAGTTCTTTGTGATTCTTCGGGTGCGGATTGTGTTGCTGCTTTCGTATCCGGCCATTCCGGAGGCTGATACCAGCTTTTTCTCCGGGAAATGTTCCAGAATGCCATTGACCAGCATGGCTTTTGCCTCGGGATTGTCAAATGCCTCGCAGATAATATCATTTTCCCGGAAAAGATCTGCCAGGTTCTCTTCTGTTACTTTTACACAGTCGGTGTGGATATCCAGATAGGGATTGATGTCCAGAAGCAGGGATTTCAGCGCGTCTGTCTTGTATAATCCAATATGCCGGGTAAAGTACTGCTGTCGGTTCAAGTTGGTAATATCTACCACATCAAAATCAATCAGATGCAGGTGACCGACCCCGATTCGTGCCAGAGAATATGCGATGTTGGAACCAAGACCGCCAAGTCCGGCGATCGCTACATTTCCTTTGGAGAGAAGCGACTGTATCCTGGGACTGTGGCGTTCATTCAGTGCCGCGTTGATCTGTTCGCGGGTAAGTTTCTGTTCTGTCATGACTTCTAGCCTCCTCCTACAAAGCTTACGATCTCCATACTGTCTCCGTCCTTCAACATGGTGTCAGAGTACTGGTATTTGGGGAGAATCTCGCCGTTTAATTCGATTGCGATACGATTGATCTGATATTGTTTCTGTGCGAGATAATCAGAGACTGTCATCGGTAATTCCAGAACAGTCTCACGTCCGTTAATGGTAACCATAGATGTCCTCCTTTCTGCGGATCAGCAGTTAAGTGTTTCAGTTTATACCATTGCAGGCAGAAAAAAGAGTTCACGAAGTAATACACCCGTGGTGGTGCACCCCTTCATGAACTCTCGTTCACTCTCAACTAATCCGGTATTAAAATGTAAACTCCTGGTTGGAATCATCAGTAGATGATACAAAAAGGGAGATACCAAAGTACCTCCCGCAATTTTCTCTACGTTCCTACGTTGGCATTATCCAAATCAGGTATATGGGTCGAAGTTCTCAACTTCCTCTCAGCCTAGTACATAAGCTCCCCTGTTCAATTTACATGTTTAAGTATAAAAAGATTATGAAGAAATGTCAATCTTTATTTAGAAAATCTGGAATTTGTTGTAAAATAAAAATAACTGACAAACTGTTATTCATGGAAAGAAAGGAATGATGTGAGATGATAAATATAAAAAAAGAAAAATGTATTGGATGTGGAGCCTGTGTAAAAGACTGTCTGGGGAAAGCAATCAAGTTGATTGACGGTAAGGCGGATTACGTCCGTAACTGTATGCATTGCGGGCATTGTGTGGCAATCTGTCCGGTGGGTGCAGTTTCCATTCCGGGATATGATATGGAAGATGTAGAAGAGTACGAAAAAGATACCTTCACAGTTCAGCCTGAGAACTTCCTCCGTGCAGTAAAGTTCAGAAGAAGTATCCGAAATTTTAAAGATGAGCCGATTGAGCGGGAGAAGATGGAGCGGATCCTGGATGTTGGACGATACACACCGACGGCAAAGAACCGTCAGGAATGCCGTTTTATCCTGGTCCAGAATCAGTTGGAAGAATTTAAAGAACTGGTATGGAAAGAGATGCCGAATATTGTCGAGAAACTTAAAACAGACAATCCGGAGTATGCAAGAGTGTTTGAGTTGTTTTATCTCAGACATCAGAAAGATCCGGGAGAAGATGTATTTTTTTTCAACTCGACTTCTTTTCTTGTGATCGCATCCGAGAATCCGCTGGATGGAGGACTGGCAGCGGCCAATATAGAAAATATGGCAGTTGCAGAAGGTGCGGGAGTTCTGTATAACGGATATATGATGCGTGTGATCAAAGCAAGTGATACATTACAGGAATGGCTTGGGATTACTGATACGCCTGTTTCCTGCTGTATGCTTCTGGGATACCCGGCAGTGACATATCGGCGTACTGCACCTAGAAAAAAGAAAAACATAGAATGGAAATAGTTGATTCATTGGAAAGGAGGAATTTTCAATGAAGAAAGTGATGAAAACCATCGCTATCATGAGTATGTTACTGACAGTACTGGTGCTGACAGCGTGTTCTTCAAAAGAGGAGGAAGAGCAGGGAGTCAGTGAAGAAGCACAGAAGATTATTCAGACAATCATGAACTGTCCGAATCCGGAATTATATGACTCGTCTTTAGCCTATGTCATTGGTGACAATGTGGAAGACGCACAGCCGGAGGAACAAGAAATACAGGAAAAACGCGAAGCAATACGGGAGAACTGGGAAAAAGAAGTTGGTGATTGTTTTGCGGAAAATGCACTTGATACCTTTCTGAATCAGATGGCTACCATGTATTTTGCAGAAGCAGAACAGGAAAATCTCACCTATAAAGTGCAAAATATAGAATTGAAAGAAAAGGGAGATGTGAATGAAACCGTTCAGGTATCGTTGTTAAAAGGAGAGAATGAAGAGACTGTGACACTGATATTCACACATGATTCCGAAGGGTTGATTACAAAAGTAAAACCGGA
>JAEDLC010000054.1 GCA_016295505.1 Dorea sp. | reverse complement strand
ACCGGAAGATCTTGCAGAATTTATGAAAAAAGTATCCTGGGATCTGGATGCATCCCGGCTTGACGTTCATGGAGAACGAATCTATTACATGCCGGAGGGCCTTCCGGATGTAAGAGGAATCCGGTTTCTTCGCACCGGCCTGTTGCTTGGAGAACTGAAAAAGAATCGCTTTGAGCCGAGTCAGGCATTTGCGATGTGTCTGAAAAAGGAAGAATATGAACAATGTATTGATCTTTCGGCTTCTGATGAAAGAGTGACGAGGTATCTTAAGGGAGAAACTCTGGATGTAGAGGAACTGGTGGATCGGAAAGCAAAAGGCTGGTATCTGTTCTGCGTGGATGGATATCCGCTTGGCTGGGGAAAGCTTGCGGGCGGAATGCTTAAGAATAAGTATCTTCCTGGATGGAGGCTGTGTTAATGATACGTTTGGATAAATATCTGGCAGATATGGGTGTCGGAACCCGGCAGGAAGTAAAAAAACAGATCCGTCAGGGACGGGTGTGTGTAAATGACAATGTTGTAAAATCTGCAGACCTTAAGATCAATGAGGAACTTGATCTGGTGTCTGTAGACGGAAATGTAATCACATATACTACCATGGAATATTACATACTCAATAAACCGGGCGGGGTTGTTTCAGCAACAGAAGACGCACACGATCAGACAGTTGTGGATCTGATCACGGATAAGAAAAGAAAAGATCTGTTTCCGGTTGGAAGGCTTGATAAAGATACGGAGGGGCTTCTTCTGATTACGAATGATGGCGCACTGGCGCACAGACTTCTGTCCCCAAAGAAGCATGTGGACAAGATCTATTATGCAAGAGTGCGCGGAAAGGTTACAGAGGAAGATGTGGAAAGTTTTCGTAAGGGTGTGAATATTGGAACCGCGGAGTGTGAAGAGTGGACCCGTTCGGGAACACTACAGATCTTGAACAGTGCGGATGTATCTGAGATTCGACTTACCATCAGTGAAGGAAAATATCATCAGGTAAAACGGATGTTTCAGGCAGTGCAAAAAGAGGTACTTTATCTGAAAAGAGAAGCAATGGGACCACTTTATCTGGATCCGGACCTTCAGCCGGGAGAATATCGTTCGCTGACAAAAGAGGAGATAGAAAATGTTACAAAGTGGAATGTTAAATAATATAGATGGAATTATTTTCGACATGGATGGGACACTGATAGACTCCATGTGGATCTGGCCGGCTGTTGATATTGATTTTTTTGAAAAATATGATCTTGATCCGCCGGAGAATTTTCAGGTCGGAATGGAAGGGATGAGCTATGCTGAGACGGCACAGTATTTTCTGGATACCTTTCCCAAGCTTTCGCTCACTCTGCAGGAAGTGATGGACGAATGGACAGAGATGGCCATGGAAAAATATCTGACACAGGTTCCGCTAAAGGAAGGTGCCAGAGACTTTCTGGATGAGATGAAAAAAAGAGGGATCAAGCTGGGGATCGCAACAAGCAATGGCCGGGAACTGGTGGATGAGACATTGAAAGTATTAGAAATTGCAGAAATGTTCGATTCTGTGGTTACAGCCGGGGAAGTCGGAGCCGGGAAACCCGCACCGGATGTCTATCTGAAAGTGGCTTCCGAGATCGGAATCGATCCGGCAAGGTGTCTGGTGTTCGAAGATGTGCCCATGGGAATTCTGGCCGGAAAAAATGCCGGAATGCGGGTGTGTGCCGTTGAGGATGATTTTTCCAGAGAGCAGAGATCCAGAAAAAAAGAACTGGCAGATTATTATATCTGCGATTATCATGAGATAAAATCTGAGAGTTATGAGGTGCTGTGATGGCAAATGGTTTTTTACCGGTCTGTAAAAAAGATATGGAGGACAGAGGCTGGAAACAGCTGGATTTTGTCTATGTATCCGGAGATGCATATGTAGATCATCCTTCATTCGGACATGCGATCATTACCAGGGTTCTGGAGGCGCATGGATATAAGGTGGGCATCATTGCTCAGCCGGACTGGAAAGACAAAAGCAGTATAACGGAGCTTGGAGAGCCAAGGCTTGGATTTCTGGTGTCCGGCGGGAATATGGATTCTATGGTGAATCACTATACAGTTTCGAAAAAGCGCAGGCATACGGATGCATATACACCGGGCGGAGTAATGGGAAAACGTCCGGATTATGCCGCAGTTGTATACAGTAATCTGATTCGGCAGGTTTATAAGAAAACACCGATCATATTAGGGGGAATAGAAGCGAGTTTAAGAAGGATGGCTCATTATGATTATTGGTCTGACAGGCTGAAACGTTCCATTCTTCTGGACTCCGGTGCGGATCTGATCTCTTACGGAATGGGAGAACGTTCCATTGTGGAGATAGCAGATGCGCTGGAAAGCGGAATTGATGTCAGTGATATTACCTTCATTCCCGGAACCGTGTACAAGACAAAAAGTCTGGAAAACGTATATGACGCCGTTGTACTTCCGGGATATGAACAGATGAAAGCAGATAAGAAGGAATATGCGCGCAGTTTTTACACGCAATACTGTAATACAGATCCGTTTTCAGGAAAGCGCCTGGCAGAACCATATAACGACCATCTTTATGTGATACAGAATCCTCCTTCCGAACCGCTTTCAATGGAAGAAATGGATGAAATATACCAATACCCATATATGAGAACGTATCATCCTTCTTATGAAGCACTGGGCGGGGTTCCGGCAGTATCAGAGATCAGATTTAGTCTGATCAGTAATCGCGGATGCTTTGGTGGGTGCAGCTTCTGTGCCCTGACATTTCACCAGGGCAGGATCATGCAGGTGAGGAGCCATGAATCTCTGCTGGATGAAGCCGTTAAGATTACAAAAGAAAAAGATTTCAAAGGATATATTCACGATGTGGGAGGACCGACAGCGAATTTCCGACAGCCCTCCTGCGAAAAACAGATGACACGTGGCGTCTGTAAAAACAGACAGTGTCTTTTTCCGAAACCATGTAAGAATCTGAAGGTGGATCATTCGGACTATGTGGAACTTCTCAGAAAACTGCGGGCACTTCCGGGAGTGAAAAAGGTATTTATCCGTTCCGGAATCCGTTTTGATTATGTAGTGGCGGATCAGGATGATACTTTCCTGAGGGAATTGTGTCAGTATCATGTCAGCGGACAGCTGAAGGTAGCACCGGAACATGTATCTGATCAGGTGCTGCAGAAGATGGGAAAGCCACAGAATCAAGTGTATCAGGAGTTTGTCAGAAAATATGAAAAGATGAACCAGAAGCTTCACAAGGATCAATATCTGGTTCCATACCTGATGTCCTCTCATCCGGGATCCACACTGAGGGATGCGATAGAACTTGCAGAACACATTCGGGATCTTGGGTATATGCCTGAACAGGTACAGGATTTTTATCCGACACCTTCGACGATCTCTACCTGTATGTACTATACGGGGGTTGATCCAAGGGATATGAAGCCGGTATATGTTCCGAAAAATCCGCATGAAAAAGCAATGCAGCGTGCATTGATACAGTACAGGGATCCGAAAAATTATGATCTTGTAATGGAGGCCCTGAAAAAATGCGGCCGGATGGATCTGGTAGGATTCGACAGACATTGCCTGATTCGTCCAAGAAAAATGACTGTGCCAAAGCAAGGATCCGGTTCAAAACAGAGCCCACGTTCCGGCCAGGGATCGGACCTGAAAAACAGAAAGAAAAGATCTATTCGAAATGTGCATAAAAAGAAAAACGGAAAGTAATGGAGAGGCAGACAGATGAAAATAGCATTGATCACAGGGGCATCTTCCGGAATTGGACGTGAATTTGCCGTGCAGATCGCAAAATTATACAGAAACCTCGATGAAATATGGGTGACAGCCAGAAGAGCGGAACGTCTGGAACAATTAAAAAAAGAGTTGGATGTCAGAGTAAAAATATATACAGGTAATCTGTGCGATGATGAGATATACAACAAGATAGAAGCAGCTTTAAAAAATGAAAATATTGAGATTCGCATGTTGGTCAATGCGGCCGGATATGGTAAAATGGAAAAAGTTGACGCAGGAGATCCGAAGGAGCAATGTGGGATGCTCGATGTAAACTGCCGGGCTCTGACACGAATGACGATGCTGTGCATCCCGTTTCTGTCCAGTGGAAGCAGAATTGTGAATATTGCTTCGGCGGCTGCTTTCTGTCCGCAGCCGGGATTTGCAGTGTATGCGGCTTCCAAGTCTTATGTATATAGTTTCTCTCTGGCTCTGGGGGCAGAACTTGAAAAACGTAGCATTACAGTGACTACAGTATGTCCGGGACCTGTTGATACGGAATTTTTTGAACGCGCCGGTGCGCTTCCGTCAAAAGAAAAGGCCGCAGTCCGTGCTTCTGCATCAGAGGTTGTAAAGCAGGCACTTCTGGATTCTGTGAACAGAAAGACGATATCCGTATATGGTATGCCGATGAAATGTGCAAGGATATTCGCAGGGATTCTGTCGGATCGACTTCTTACCAGGATCATGAAACGAATCAATCATATAAACTGAAAACAAAAGAGAGGAAGAGAAGATGAAAATCGAAAAAGGGCAGCCGGGGTATATCAGGGCGAGAAAAGTAAGATATCTGATCTATGCGGTTCTGGAATTCGCAATTGTGATTGCCGTTCTGGTTCTTGGCTATACACAGACAGGTACGAAGATGAACCTGTTTACCATAGTTGCGATTGTGGGATGTCTTCCGGCTGCTAAAATGCTGGTAGAATTTATCACGATGGCACCGCATCAGAGCATAGATCCCGAGAAATATAACGAGATAGAGAAAAAAGCGAACCTGGTCACCAGAGGATATGATATGATTATTACCAGTACGGAAAAAGTCATGCCGCTGGATGCTGTTGTGATATCCGGACATGTAGTATGTGGTTATACAAGCAGCAGGAAAACGGACGAGGTAATACTTGCAAGACATGTGAAAACAATATTGAATCAGAATCATTATGAAAAAATGACAGTAAAAATATTTCATGATTATACGGCATTTCTTGCGCGTGCGGAGGGAATGAATAATATTGCCTCTGTGGAACAGACAGGTAGCAGAAAAAGGGATAGGGAAATATTAAAACTGATATTAAATATATCTATGTAGAAAGTGGTTCTTGTTAGAACTACTGATATAGATTGCGATGAAGTGGAGAGTATGAAAGAAATTATCATTAAGGAAAACGAAGCAGGACAAAGACTGGATAAGTTTTTAAAAAAGTACCTGAGTGAAGCTCCGGCAAGCTTTATCTATAAAATGCTCCGTAAAAAAAATATTGTTTTGAATACAAAGAAAGCTTCCGGAAATGAACATTTAACACAGGGAGATTCTGTAAAGCTCTTTTTATCCGATGAAACCATTGAAAAATTTTCGGTGAGAGAGACTCTGACATGTCATACAAAGTCGGAAAAACTGGATATTATATATGAAGATGAGCATGTGCTTCTGATCAACAAAAAGGCAGGCGTCTTGTCGCAGAAAGCCAGGAAAGAGGATGTATCTCTTGTGGAATATGTAACAGATTATCTGGTACAAAGTGGAAAAATCACAAAAGATGATCTGCGTACTTTTCATCCGGCAGTATGTAATCGACTGGATCGTAATACCAGCGGACTTATCGTAGCCGGAAAAAGTCTGGCAGGACTCCAGACGATGGCAGAACTGTTTAAAAAGAGAACATTAAAGAAATACTATCTTTGTTTTGTAAAAGGCTGTATTACAAGACCGGAACATATCTGTGGTTTTCTGAAAAAAGATGAGCGCACGAATAAGGTGCAGATCATTCAGGAAAGAGATCTGCATGAAGGAAAAGGTGGAAAAAAGTGTAAAATGGATGATTTTCTGCCGATTGAGACGGAATATATTCCGGTCGCATGGAACGAGAAATTAACACTTCTGAAAGTACATCTGATCACAGGACGTACCCATCAGATACGTGCGCATCTGGCAAGTACGGGACATCCGCTTCTCGGTGACTATAAATATGGAGAAAAATGCTGGAATGACGAGTACAAAAAGCGTTATCGGATCGAGTCACAGATGCTGCATGCATATCAGCTTGAGCTTCCGGCTGTTGAAGGGGCGTTAAGCGGGCTTTCGAATCAGACATTTACGGCGCCGGTACCGGAGCAGTTCCGGCAACTGATAAAGGAGACATCATGGGAACATGGAATTCAAGAGGCCTTAGAGGTTCTACACTAGAAGAGATGGTCAACCGTACCAATGAGTGGTACCTGGAACGGGGACTTGCGCTGATGCAGAAGATTCCGACTCCGATTACCCCGGTAAAGATGGATAAAGAACACCGGCAGATCACACTGGCGTATTTTGATCAGAGGAGTACCATTGATTATATTGGTGCCGTCCAGGGAATTCCGATCTGTTTTGATGCAAAAGAATGCGTTGCGCAGACATTTCCGCTCCAGAACATTCATGATCATCAGGTAGCTTTTATGGAAGCTTTTGAAAAACAGCAGGGGATTGCATTTGTACTGATCTATTATTCCTCGAAAGATATCCTGTATTATATGCGTTTTGCAGAGCTTAAGGTCTTCTGGGACCGGGCTAAAAACGGCGGAAGAAAAAGTGTCCGTTTTGATGAACTGGATCCCCGGTTTTTCATGAAATTAATGAGAGGATGTTATGTTCCTTATCTGGATGCGGTGAATCTGGATCTGGAACTGAGAGAGGAACTTGACAAAGAGTAGGAAAGTGATTATAATGCAAAGAAGGTTTTTAGCGTGTTAGCACACTAAAGCAAAATTGCTTCACAGAAAATGGAGGACTTATGAAAAATTTATTGCACACTCCGGAAGGAGTCAGAGATATATATAATGTAGAATGTGGAAAAAAGCTTGCATTGGAAGGAAGGCTGAAAAAGGTATTTCATCTGTATGGTTATCATGATATTCAGACTCCTACATTTGAATATTTTGATGTATTCCGCAAAGAGATTGGGACAATTCCGTCTAAAGAGCTGTATAAGTTTTTTGATAAGGAAGGAAATACACTGGTGTTAAGACCGGATATCACACCATCGATCGCCAGGGCGGCAGCGACTTTATTCCAGGATGAGAATCTCCCGATTCGACTCTGCTATACGGGCAATACATTTATTAATCATTCCAGTTATCAGGGACGTCTGAAAGAATCGACCCAGATGGGAGCGGAGCTGATCGGCGATGATTCTGTGGAAGCAGATGCAGAGATGCTGGCACTGGTCATCGAATCCATGCTTACGATCGGACTTAAGGAGTTTCAGCTGAACCTTGGAGATGTAGATTATTTTCAGAGCCTGATTGAAGATGCGAATCTTGATGAAGACGCAGAGGAAAGAGTCCGTGAACTGATCAACAATCGCAATTATTTTGGTGTAGAGGAATTTCTGGACAGTATTCAGGTTAAAAGAAGCTCAAAGGAAGCATTTGCGGCATTGAACGAGATGGTCGGAGGCGTGGAGATTCTTGCAAAGGCAAGGAATCTTGCTCCGAATTCCAAGGGCGTTATGGCGATCAAACGGCTGGAAAAGATCTATGATACTTTGAAATTATATGGTGTGGAGAAGTTTGTGACATTTGATCTGAGTATGACCGGAACCTATGGATACTATACAGGTATCATTTTCAGAGGCTACACGTTCGGAACGGGAGATGCTGTGGTAAAGGGCGGCCGCTATGATCATCTGATTGAGAAATTCGGTAAAAAATCTCCGTCCATAGGATTCGCAATCGTAATCGACGAGCTTATGAATGCGCTGACCAGGCAGAAAATACGCATTGTGTATACAAGAAAGAATACATTGATTCTATATGATGAAGAAAAGGCACGGGATGCGATTGCACTTGCAAAAGACTTCCGAAGAAAAGCGAAGAATACAGAACTGATTAAGAAAGCAAAGGACAGACTGCTGGAGGAGTATGTAGAATATGGGAAAGAATATTATGCCGGAAGTCTGATCTATATCAAAAAATCCGGAGAGATCACCATGATCAATCTGGTGACCGGAGAACATAAGATCGTAAATAGTACAGATAGGAGTTAGACAGATATGAGATACCTGACATTTGCTCTGGGAAAGGGGCGTCTTGCCAATCAGACACTGGAGCTGTTTGAAAAAATAGGAATCACCTGTGAAGAAATGAAAGAAAAGGGATCACGTAAGCTGATCTTTACCAATGAAGAACTGAAGCTTCGTTTCTTTCTTGCAAAAGGGCCGGATGTGCCGACTTATGTAGAGTATGGCGCGGCCGATATCGGTGTTGTGGGAAAGGATACTATTCTGGAAGAAGGAAGAAAAGTTCACGAAGTGCTGGATCTCGGATATGGGAAATGTAAGATGTGTGTCTGTGGCTATAAAGATGCAGCGCCGCTTCTTCAGAATCATGAACTGATTCGTGTCGCTACCAAGTATCCGAATATTGCAAAGGATTATTTTTATAATACAAAGCACCAGACAGTCGAGATCATCAAACTGAATGGTTCGATTGAACTTGCACCAATCGTAGGACTGTCTGAAGTGATCGTTGATATTGTTGAGACCGGATCTACATTGCGTGAGAACGGTCTGGAAGTGCTGGAAGAGGTATGTCCTCTGTCGGCACGTATGATCGTCAATCCTGTCAGTATGCGAATGGAGAATGACAGGATCAAAGAACTGCTTATGAAACTTCGTGCACAGGTACAGTGATGCGTATCTGAACAGCCGGATGAAATACAATCAGATAGAAAGGATGAAACGTTAAGATGAGGATATTGCGACTGGATAATCGTACAAAACAGAATATTCTGGAGGATCTCTTAAAAAGAAGCCCGAATAATTATGGTGAATATGAACAGGGAGTAGCTGAAATTCTCGATCGGGTAAAAAAGGAAAAGGATCAGGCAATTTTTGACTACACCCGGAAGTTTGATAAAGCGGATATCTGTGCGGACAACATCCGTGTAACAGAGGCGGAGATTGAAGAGGCTTATCGGCTGGCAGATCCTGCGCTCGTTGAGATCATCAGAAAAGCATTAAAGAATATCAGATCCTATCATGAAAAACAGCGTCAGTTCAGCTGGTTTGACAGTCAGCCGGACGGAACGATCCTGGGGCAGAAAGTGACACCGCTTCACAGAGTCGGCGTATATGTTCCGGGAGGAAAGGCTGTCTATCCTTCTTCTGTACTGATGAATATTGTACCCGCAAAGGTAGCAGGTGTTGAAGAGATTATTATGACAACTCCTCCGGGAAAAGACGGAAAGGTAACACCGAACACTCTGGTGGCAGCACATGAAGCAGGTGCTACTGCAATTTATAAAGTCGGAGGCGCACAGGCAATCGGAGCATTGGCTTACGGAACAGAGAGTGTTCCAAAAGTGGATAAGATCGTCGGTCCCGGAAATATCTATGTCGCTCTGGCAAAAAAAGCGGTATATGGACATGTCAGTATTGATGCGATTGCCGGACCGAGTGAGATTCTGGTCATTGCAGATGAGACTGCAAATCCGAGATACGTTGCCGCGGATCTGTTGTCACAGGCAGAGCATGACGAACTTGCATCTGCAATCCTGGTTACAACGAGTGATGAGCTCGCACAGAAGGTATCCGATCAGGTTGATGGATTCTTAAAGGAACTTTCACGCAGTGAGATCATCCGGAAGTCTCTGGATAATTACGGATATATTCTGGTGGCAGATACAATGGAAGATGCAATTGATATTGCAAATGAGATCGCGTCCGAACATCTGGAGATCCAGACAAAAAATCCATATGATGTAATGACGAGAATCCGTAATGCCGGTGCCATCTTTATCGGGGAGTATTCCAGTGAACCACTGGGGGATTATTTTGCCGGACCGAATCATGTACTTCCGACGAATGGAACCGCAAAGTTCTTTTCACCGCTGTCTGTGGACGATTTTATTAAGAAGTCAAGTATCATCGCATATTCAAAAGATGCGCTTGGTACCATACATAAAGATATAGAAGCATTTGCAGAAGCAGAACAGCTGACTGCACACGCGAACTCAATCAAAGTCCGGTTTGAAAATGAATAAGGAGGCGGTAAACATGAACAGAACAGCAAGCTGTGCCAGAAAAACCAAAGAAACAGATATCAGGCTTACTCTGAATCTCGATGGAACAGGAAAGACACAGATACATACAGGGGTCGGTTTTTTTGATCATATGCTGGATGGATTTGCAAGACATGGACTGTTTGATCTCGAAGTTCAGGTAAACGGGGATCTTCATGTAGACTGCCATCATACGATCGAGGATACCGGGATTGTGCTGGGACAGGCAATAAAGGAAGCAGTTGGCGACAAAGCCGGGATCAAACGCTTCGGACATTTTATTCTTCCAATGGATGAAACGCTTGCATTATGTGCACTGGACCTTTCGGGAAGGCCCTATCTTGGCCTTGATGCCGGGTTTACGGCAGATCGCATCGGGGATATGGATACACAGATGATCAGAGAATTCTTCTATGCGGTGTCCTACAGTGCAATGATGGATATCCATCTTAAGATCATGGACGGAACCAATGATCATCACAAAGCGGAGGCGCTGTTTAAGAGCTTTGGAAAGGCACTTGACATGGCAACGATGGAAGAGCCGAGAATCAAAGAAGCATGGACGACGAAGGGAAGCCTTTAAAGGAGCAGAAGATATATGAGTTATAAGAAATTAATTCCCTGCATTTTCATTGCGGATGGAAAAGCAGTAAAGTGGTTCAGTGACAGAGGGATATTGTCCGAGGATGTCGTTGGGCTTGCCAAATACTACAGTGATCACGGAGCAGATGAATTGATTATATTTGATCTTTCTGAATCAGATGATGAGCATGACAGGAACATTAATCTGATCAAAAGAATCAATCGTGCGATCCGGATACCGATGATCGTCGGAGGAAATATGAAACGGCAGGAGGACATTAAAAAAGTTCTGTATGCCGGTGCCAAGCGTGCGATGTTGAATTTTTCCAAGCCGGAAAGTGTAAAGCTCATTGAAGATGCGGCAAAACGATTTGGTAAAGAAAAACTGGCGGTATCACTGAATGACTTTGATGCACTCTTTAAACATCAGCATCTGATTCAGGCATATTGCAGTGAAATTGTATTTATGCACAGACTGGATCTTAATTCCATCATGAATGTAACGGATGTGCCTTGTGTCATCGTAACAGATACAGAAGAAGAGCCGGAATTATTCAAGATTCTGAAATGTCCCGGAGTCAAGGGACTTTCCGGAAAATATATAAGCCGTCAGAATATTGATCTGGCAGATTTTAAGGAAAAATGTACTGCAGAAGATATTCAGATGACTTCGTTTGAAAGTATGATGGAATTTTCTCAGTTTAAGACCAATGATCAGGGACTGATTCCGGTGATTGTACAGCACTATAAAACACAGGAAGTTTTAATGCTGGCATATATGAATGAAGAATCTTTTAACTGTACGATCAAAACCGGAAAGATGACATATTTCAGCCGAAGCAGACAGAAGCTCTGGATCAAGGGTGAGACCAGCGGTCATTATCAGTATGTGAAGTCACTGACGATCGACTGTGATCTGGATACATTGCTTGCAAAAGTAGATCAGATAGGAGCAGCATGCCATACGGGCAATCCAACCTGCTTTTTCCAGCCACTGGTCGGAACGGATTACGATGAGACGAATCCGCTTCAGGTATTTGAATCAGTATATAATACGATAAAAGACAGAAAAGAAAACCCAAGAGAGGGTTCTTACACAAACTACCTGTTCGATAAAGGAATTGATAAAATTCTGAAAAAAGTCGGAGAAGAAGCAACGGAAGTGGTTATTGCTGCCAAGAATCCGAATCCGGAGGAAGTAAAATATGAGCTTGCAGACTTCCTGTATCATGCAATGGTCCTGATGGTAGAAAAGGGCATTACGTGGGAAGATATCGTGAAAGAGCTTGCAGATCGGTAGGATTACGTATATTGCGGAAGTGCAAAGCATATGTATTTCCAGAGGTGATGTGCGTGAATAGTTCAGAAAAACGAAGGCAGAAACTTCTGGAACAGACCAGGCGAATGTACAGTGATCGTGAGATTCCTGCGATTCATCCAAGATATGGCGCGATATATGATCAGCTGTATCCGGAGACTGAGAGGAATCCCGGTTCCGGAAGTTTTGGATTCCGACTGTTACTCTGTATCTTGCTTTTTGTATGCTATGTATCCATGGACTATATGGGAAAACAGGTAATAAATGTCAGCAGTGACAGAATTGCTGAAGAAATTGCCGTTGATGTAGATGTGGCAGAGGTCTGGA
>JAEDLC010000183.1 GCA_016295505.1 Dorea sp. | reverse complement strand
AATGGCAGGTAGATGCGGCAGTCAAGTTGATTGATGAAGGCAATACGATTCCGTTCATTGCGCGATATAGAAAAGAAGTAACGGGTACACTGAATGATGAACAGCTTAGAACTTTGCATGAGAGACTGATGTATCTGCGAAGTCTGGAGGAGAAGAAGGAGCAGGTTCTCTCCAGCATCGAAGAACAGGGAAAACTGACAGAAGAACTGAAGAGACAGATCCTTGCGGCAGAGACATTGGTTGTGGTAGAGGATCTGTATCGTCCGTATCGTCCAAAAAGACGGACGAGAGCAACCATTGCCAGAGAAAAGGGACTGGAACCACTGGCTTCGCTGATCACTCTTCAGCAGCTGACTGTTCCGGTGCTGGACTGTGCTTTGGAATATGTGAACCCGGAAAAAGAAGTATATACACCAGAGGAAGCCGTGGCAGGTGCAAAAGATATCATTGCAGAAAGCATATCTGATGAGGCGGATTACAGGATCTGGATCAGGAAGCGTACGATGCAGAAGGGAAAGGTTATCTCGGCGGCCAGAGATGAAAATGCAGAATCTGTATATGAGATGTACTATGAGTTTGAAGAACCGGTTGAGAAGCTTGCCGGACATCGGATCCTTGCACTGAATCGGGGAGAAAAGGAGAAGTTTCTGACGGTTAAGATAGAAGCGCCGCAGGAGGATATCCTTCGTTATCTGGAAAAAAAGGTCATTCATAAAGACAATCCACACACGACACCGGTACTTAAGGAAGCAATCGAAGACAGCTATAAGAGACTGATTGCGCCGGCAATTGAACGTGAGATCCGCAATGATCTGACGGAGAAGGCGGAAGACGGAGCAATCGGAGTATTCAAGAAGAATCTGGAGCAGCTTCTGATGCAGCCGCCAATTGTCGGAAAGACGGTGCTGGGATGGGATCCGGCATTTCGAACCGGCTGCAAGCTGGCAGTGGTCGATCCCACAGGAAAGGTGATCGGAACAACGGTGATCTATCCGACGGCGCCTACGACACCGAAAAAGATACAGGCATCAAAGGATCTGCTGAAAAAGATTATCACAAAATATAATATTTCTCTGATTTCGCTGGGAAATGGAACGGCATCCAGAGAATCAGAGCAGTTTATTGTAGAGCTTCTGAAAGAAATTCCGGAAAAAGTACAGTATGTGATTGTAAATGAAGCGGGTGCATCTGTATATTCGGCAAGTAAGCTGGCTACAGAAGAGTTTCCGAAGTTTGATGTCGGACAGAGAAGCGCGGCTTCTATCGCGAGACGCCTGCAGGATCCGCTGGCAGAACTGGTTAAGATCGACCCGAAATCCATTGGTGTCGGACAGTACCAGCATGATATGAATCAGAAGAAGCTCAGCGATGCATTGTCAGGAGTTGTGGAAGATTGTGTCAATAAGGTGGGAGTAGACCTGAATACAGCGTCAGCACCGCTGCTTGCATATATTTCCGGAATCTCCGCAGCGGTTGCAAAGAATATTGTGGCGTACAGAGAGGAAAATGGAAAGTTTACCAACAGAAAGCAGCTCCTGAAAGTGGCAAAACTCGGACCGAAGGCATATGAGCAGTGTGCCGGTTTCATGAGGATACAGGGCGGTGAGAATCCGCTTGACGGTACCAGTGTACATCCGGAGTCTTACGATGCTGCTGAAAAGCTTCTTGCCAGACAGGGATTTTCTGTAAAAGATATCAGCGGAGGCAAGCTTACCGGGCTTTCGCTTACGATCAGAGATTATGCCAGACTTGCAAAGGAACTGAATATCGGAGAGATTACGCTTCGGGATATTGTAAAAGAACTGGAAAAGCCGGCACGGGATCCGCGTGATGAGATGCCAAAGCCAATCCTGAGGACGGACGTCCTGGAGATGAAGGATCTGAAAGAAGGTATGATATTAAAGGGAACGGTACGTAATGTCATTGATTTCGGCGTGTTCGTGGATATCGGAGTGCACCAGGACGGACTGGTGCATATTTCTGAGATTACGGATAAGAAATTCATCAAACATCCGCTGGAAGCAGTAAGCGTTGGGGATATCGTGGATGTGAGAGTGTTAAGTGTGGATCTTAAGAAAAAAAGGATTCAGCTCAGTATGAAAGGAATTTCCTGATCTTATACGGATAGAATGGTATAGCGTCATTGAAAGAGGTGTAAAAAATGAAAAAATGGAAGAAAAGTATTATTACAATTGCGGGAGTACTTTTGGGGAATTTACTCCTTGCGTTTACGGTTGCGGCATTTGTTGTACCGTATGGAATTGTTATGGGTGGTGCGACGGGTATCGGTCTTACGATCTCGCATTATGTTCCGGTCAGTCTGTCCACGATTATTTTTGTGGTTAACATCGTATTGTTTTTGCTGGGAGCATTTGTACTGGGGAAAACGTTTGCATTTACAACGATTATCAGTACCTTCGTATATCCGATATTTCTTTCTGCCATACAGGCAGTGCCGGGAATTGACAGCCTGACAGATAATGTGATGCTGGCATCTGTGTACGGTGGGGTATTGCTTGGAGCCGG
>JAEDLC010000182.1 GCA_016295505.1 Dorea sp. | reverse complement strand
CGAATCTTAATATTAGATAGGAAATGAGGATAAAAAGATGACATTCATGCATTATATAGGGGCGGCTCTGGTTATTCTGATTATCATAGGAGTCGGTGTATATTCAGGAAAACAGGTAAAATCTGCTTCAGATTATGATGGTGGACATAACGCTTCCGCAGGGCTGGTTATGGGAGCGATTATCGGAACTCTGGTTGGGGGTTCTTCCACGATAGGAACTGCTCAGCTGGCATATACATATGGATTTTCTGCATGGTGGTTTACACTGGGCGGAGGTATCGGAGTACTGGTTCTTGGTCTTGCGTTTGCAAAGCCGTTATTCAACAGTGAAATCACGACTCTTCCGCAGTTGTTTGCCAGAGAATACGGAGAAAAGAGCAGTACAGTCATGGCTCTTTTGAACTCTCTTGGAACATTCTTAAGTATTGTGGCACAGATTTTATCCGGTGTTGCTTTGATTACAGCAGTAAGTTCACTGTCTCCGATTGTCGGTACGATCCTGACGATTGTATTAATGCTTGCTTATGTATTATTCGGCGGCTCATTGGGAGCAGGATACGTAGGAATTGTTAAGACGATATTGATGTATGTATCTGTCGGTGCCTGTGGTATTCTGGCAGTTGCAGTTTCAGGAGGATTTGGAACATTCTGGAGTAATCCGGAATTACCGCATGCGACATATTTTAATCTGATCGCAAGAGGTGCGACGGTAGACCTGGGAGCAGGAATCTCTTTATTACTTGGTGTATTGACAACACAATCTTATATTACAGCTATTCTTTCAGCAAAAAATCTGAAAGTATCGAAAAGAGGAGCGCTTCTCAGCGCAGTTCTGATTCCGATCATTGGCGTGGCAGGAATCTTTGTAGGTATGTATATGAGACTGAATTATCCGGATATTGATACGAAGATGGCTCTTCCACTGTTTATTCTGGATCATATGCCGCCGTTAGTCGGAGGTATTATGCTTGGAACACTTCTGATTGCAGTAGTGGGAACCGGAGCAGGACTTGCACTTGGAATGTCTTCCATCTTCTGCCGGGACATTTATAAAGTATATGTTAATAAGAATGCCTCTCCGGAAAAGTCACTGCAGGTGACCAGAATGATTATTGTAGTGATTCTGGTTGTATGTGCGATCTTCAGTCTTGGAGATCTCGGAGATCTGATCCTGGGATGGAGCTTCATGTCCATGGGACTTCGTGGATCTGTAGCATTTATACCGCTCTGCACGGCATTATTCATGCCTGGAAAGATCCCGCCGAAATATGCGATGGCTTCCATGATTGCAGGACCGGTATTTACCCTGATCGGAAAATTTATATTACCTGCTACGATAGATTCCCTGTTTTTGGGAATTGCAGTGACGATCGTCATTACGGCAGCAGGATACATAACCAATCAATCGAAAAAATAATATTCAATACGGTATATAAAAATATCCACAAGAACGCTTCGACGCTAAATCGCTTACCTCAGCTTATCTTGTGGATATTTTTTTATGCCAGAATTGTATATTATAGTGTAAAGACGCTTCCCTACTGCCTCCTTTGCAGGCAGAGAGGCAGTTCCAGTCCATTTTCTTCCAGAAGATTCCGGTCGGTCAGAATCGCAGAAGTATCTCCATCAGCTGCAATCCGGCCATTGCTGAGCAATATCGTGCGGTTACAGGTATCCAGGATCAGGTCAAGATCATGGGATGCTATGATCTTGAGATGATCGAACTGATTCAGTATGTGGATCAGGTTTCTACGGTTCTTTGGATCCAGTGCAATGGATGGTTCATCCATCAGGATAATGTCCGGAGTCATGGAGAGAATGGTTGCAATGGAGACCAGTTTTTTTTCGCCGCCGGACAGCTTGTAGATTGGCTTATCCTTCAGGAAAGTGATGTGTACGGCATCCAGAGCCTGAAGAACTCTCCTTTGAACCTCGGATTCAGACAGGCCATAGTTTCGTGGCGCGAAAGCAATGTCCTCATATACCGTCGGCATAAACAGCTGGTTGTCAGAATCCTGAAAGACGTATCCGATACGCTCGCGGATCTTTGGAAGCGTATCCTTCTCAACAGGTATTTCTTCCACCCGGATACTTCCGCTATAGTTCAGATTCAGGCCGACCAGAAGTTTTAAAAGTGTAGACTTTCCGACGCCATTGGCTCCGATCAGACCGATAGAATCATGCTCATGTGCGGTGAAGCTGATATGGTCTAATATCTTTCGACCTTTTTCGTATTCAAATGAAACATCTTCCAGGTCTATATGTATATGACTCATGGATTGGTTTTCCTCCTGTTCTAACAATGTTTTATGGCAGCAAATACAGCGGTCCAAAGCAGAAGATAGATAATGTCCTGCGTTCGGAGTCTTTTTTTCTGCCCATAATAAAATTCTCCGGTATAGCCTCTCATAACCATACTTTCATATAATGCGGATGCCCGGTCCATACTTCGAAGAAGAAGTCCTCCAACGAGAGATCCCCAGGCTTTGATGTGGATTCCCCTCTGACCCGGAGCCCGAAGGGAATAAGC
>JAEDLC010000181.1 GCA_016295505.1 Dorea sp. | reverse complement strand
ACCTCCAGACAATCCTCTATCGTTGCTACGGCTCTGTGATCCGTCCGCTGATAAGCAATTCCCAGCGAATCAAGAAGATCATATACCTTCATTTCCTTCTCCTGACGTCCTTCCGATGATTCCGGACGGCCTTCGTATCGTACCATCTTATTTTCCCTCTTTCTGCATCGTTGTATAGATGATGTCATTATACCAGACTTCCGTCTTCTTTGCATGCAATATGTCTTGCAACATATACACCACTGGCTGATGCATGAGAGAGGGAATGTGTCACACCACTTCCGTCGCCGATAAAATAAAGTCCCGGATACCTGCTTTCCAGGTTCTCATCTACCGATACTTCCATGTTGTAGAACTTCACTTCTACGCCATACAGGAGCGTATCATCATTGGCTGTTCCGGGCGCGATCTTATCCAGCGCATAGATCATCTCTATAATACCGTCCAGGATCCGTTTCGGAAGAACCAGACTCAAGTCTCCCGGCGTTGCATCCAGTGTCGGTGTTACCAGTCCTTCCTCGATTCGGGATGTTGTACTTCTTCTGCCTCGTACCAGATCTCCGAACCGCTGTACGATGATGCCTCCTCCCAGCATATTGGACAGTCGCGCAATACTTTCTCCGTATCCGTTGCTGTCTTTAAACGGTTCGGAGAAATGCTTTGCAACCAGCAGTGCAAAGTTCGTATTGTCCGTCTTCTTATCTTCTCCTTCATAGCTGTGTCCGTTCACCGTCACGATACCGTTGGTATTTTCATTTACCACGACTCCTCTCGGATTCATACAGAATGTTCGTACATTGTCCTCGAACTGTCTGGTCCGATAGACGATCTTACTTTCATAGAGTTCATCCGTCAGATCGGAGAAAATCACTGCCGGAAGCTCCACACGGACTCCGATATCCACCCGATTCGACAGTGTTGGAATCTCCAGACTCCGGCACACGGACTCCATCCATTTGCTTCCGCTTCTTCCTGCCGACACAATGCAGTAATCTCCTTCATACTGCTCCTGTTCCGTACAGATCCGAAATCGCCCGTCTTCCAGACTCTCCAACGTCTGCACCGGTGTATCAAAGTAAAAATCAACCTGTTTTTCCAGAGCTGCGTAGAGATTCTCCAGTACCACATAATTGATATCGGTTCCCAGATGGCGCACAGAGGCCTCCAGAAGGTGCAGCCCATTCTGCATGCAGATCTTCTTGAATCCGGAGCCGGCGGTCGAATACAGCTTCGTTCCTTCTCCTCCGTACTGCAGATTGATCTTATCCACATACTCCATCAGTTCAATCGCGTTTTTCTTACCGATATGTCTGTACAGGGTTCCGCCAAAATCATTGGTAATATTATATTTTCCATCAGAAAATGCTCCCGCACCCCCGAATCCGCTCATAATAGAGCAGGTTTTACAGTGAATACAGCTTTTCACCTTCTCTCCGTCAATGGGACATTTTCTTCCGGACAGACCATGTCCCGCCTCAAACACAGCGACTGAAAGCTCCTGTTTTTTTTGCATCAGCTCATAAGCTGCGAATATTCCTCCCGGACCGGCTCCGACAATTATGACATCATATTTCTTCATACTGACACCCTTTCCTTTCACTTTCTATCATGTATATCTTTGCAGAAAATATGCTGCAAACCGGGAAACAACTACCCTCAGAACAAAAAAATACCCCGGACAGTTGCGATAATCCCAAGATCATAGACAACTATTCAAGGTAGTTGGTAGAAACGCCTGACCAGATTACAGGCTTATACAATCTTTTTTTATTATATCTGCGAGCATAGTCTGTGTCAATTCAAAATGGCATCGCTGTTATTGAATTGTTCTCTGTACATAGCTCCCCTCATGGGCCAGAAGCGCAATCTTATTCTGAATCCCTCCACCGTAACCGGTCAGACTTCCGTCGGTGCCGATCACACGGTGGCAGGGAATGATGATGCAGATGGGATTCCAGCCCACGGCACCACCAACGGCCTGTGCGGACATTCGTTTTAATCCTCTGTGTTTTGCAATTATTCTGGAGATATCCCCATAGGTCATGGTCTGCCCGTACGGAATGGTGTTCATGATCTCTATGACTTCCTGCCGGAATGGTGTGATATTATGGATCCGGATCGGCGGAACATTCTCCGGATCCTTGCCGGAAAAATACTGATCCAGCCATTGCTCTGTCTCCAGGAATACCGGAAGTTCCTTTTCCTCGCAGTTTATCACATATGTGTCAACATCCTCTGACCTTTCAAACCACAGCCCGGTCAGATACTCCCCGTCGCTGCACATGATCATGTCATCCATGTGCTCCGGGGTCTGATATTTCCACTGATACAGTGCCGTTCCTGCTTCTTTTTCATAGAATATTTTCATGTGATATCACCTCATATATCTTTTTTCCAGTTCAGTCCTTCTCTTTTCCACTTTCAGCAATTCTTCTGTCCATCGTGCAAGTGTTCTTTTATTTCTTGATGGTATATTTTCTCTGGCTTTTCCTGCATAAACTCGATTATATTCTTCTTGATGGTATATTTTCTCTGGATTTTCCTACATAAACTCAATATGTAATTTTCTGATGGTA
>JAEDLC010000180.1 GCA_016295505.1 Dorea sp. | reverse complement strand
CACTTCCGATCTACAATATCGCAGGCGACCAGGATCCGGTCGGCGAATACGGAAAAGGCGTATATGAAGTGGCGAACTGGCTGTGCGACACCGGCCACAATGTAAAGACCCGCCTTTACTCCGGATACCGCCATGAGATCCATAACTACAATGCGATCAAAGGTGATGTAGAACAGGGCATCATTGCTTTCATGAATGAAGTATTAGAGAAATAATGGATAAAAGAAAGATCCTGCGAGAGATTCCATGCTTTTTGGCATATGATTTCTCACAGGATCTTTTTATAATACACAACAATTATTCATATAGTCTTCTTATGATCTTAAAATTGTTCGTGAAATGTCCCATCTTTATATAAGCCAAACTTCACACCATATCTCGCCAGCAGACGATTGATGCCTTCTGTATGATCAATCAGTTCCCTCATCTTTTGTCGCCTCCTCCGGATATCAGAAAAGGCGCCCGAAACTTTTTGTTTCGAGCGCCTTCGCTTACCCTTTTATATTTCAGTATATTACTACAGCAAATCTACTTTGTCAAGAAATTCACTTATTACAGTGCCATTTTATAGATCTGATACATATCTTCTTCATGCAGTACTTTCGCAGATCCCTTGCTGCCTCTGGTCGCAACTGCACACTTGTGAGCCATCAGCTTAATGTCTTCTTCTGACGGATCGATTCCAAGCCCTCTTATGGAAGTCGGCATATGAATCTCCCGGAAGAACTCTTCCATCGCCTCGATTCCCTTTAAGGCAATCTCTTCATCACTGCCGTTTTCCGACACTCCCATGACACGAACTGCAAACTTACGAAAACGCGGCAGGCAATCCCGATAGACATATCTGGCCCAGCTTCCCCATACCGCAGCAAGTCCTGCACCATGTGCAACATCATAGAGACCGCCGATCTCATGCTCCAGTGCATGAGAAGCAAAATCACCACCGTCATTGCCGCATCCGGTAAGTCCGTTATGCGACAGGCTTCCTGCCCACATCACTTCTGCACGCGCATCATAGTCGGAAGGATCTTCTACCAGAATATGTGCATTGGCAATTACGGTCCGCATCAGTCCTTCCGCAATACTGTCCGTAATCTCCATATTGCCTCCGGAAGTAAAATAACGTTCCATCGTATGCATCAGAATATCCGTGCATCCGCAGGCTGTCTGATAATCCGGCAGAGTCATGGTCAGCTCCGGATTCATGATCGCAAATCTCGGACGGCAGTAATCACTGCTGTATCCCCGTTTAATCCATCCTTCTTCCTTCGTGATCACGGAAGAGTCACTCATCTCACTTCCGGTTGCCGCCAGCGTCAGTATCACACCAATGGGAAGACACCCCTGTGCTTTTCTCTTTTTCTCATAAAAATCCCAGACATCTCCCTCATTGGCAAGCCCATACCCGATCGCTTTTGCCGAATCGATTGCACTTCCTCCGCCTACTGCCAGTATAAAATCCACACCTTCATTTCTGGCAAGTTCAATTCCTTTATATACCAGTGAAAGTCTTGGATTCGGAACTGCGCCGCCAAGCTCAATATAAGCAATCTTTTCCTGATCCAATGATGCTTTGACTCTGTCCAGAAGACCTGTACGTTTTACACTTCCGCTTCCATAATGAATCAGTACTTTCTTACAGTTCTGTGCCTTTACCAGTGCGCCTGTCTGCGCTTCCGCACCTCTTCCAAATACCACTTTTGTCGGTGCATAGTAATTAAAATTAAACATGCCTTTCTCCTTCTTTTCTGCCTCTGATTACACACAGAATCTGTTATTTCTGTGCAAGTTCATACATTGCTGCCGCTGTGATCTGAATAGAACGAACCAGATTATCCATCACTGCATATTCATTCGGTGCATGGATTACTTCTTCTTCTCCCGGGAAGATCGGTCCGAATGCAACCATATTCTCGAAGGATTTTGCATAAGTTCCTCCACCGATCGCAATTGGTTTTGCCTCCATATCTCCGGTCTGTTCACAATAAACCTTGGTCAGCTTCTGAACCAGTTCAGAATCCTTCGGTACATACAGGAGCTTATGAAGATCTGTCTTTATGCTCATTCCATATTGTTCGATCTGTCCGGTCACAGTTGAAACAATATATTCTTCCGTCGTATTCTTCGGATAACGAATATCCAGAGCTACATAGAATTCTTCTCCATCGTATCTGATGACTCCGACGTTTACAGTTGTGTTTCCGGTTTCTTCATCCTCAAACCGAATTCCCATAGCATCTCCGTTTGTCTCCCATCCGATCTTTTCCATGATGAAGTCGATACACTTCTGGAGATCACCGCCAAAATGGTTCTCTTTCAGCGCATCAAACAGACGAATTGCAGCATTCTTTCCAAGTTCCGGTGTACTTCCATGTGCACTGACACCTTCTGCCGTTACGATTGTCTTTCCATCTTCTTTTTTCACTGTAATGTAATCTTTTTCTGCTACAGCAAGTTCCCCTTCCGCAATAAGTGTACATTTCTGTATTACAGCGTTTGGTACTTCTCCTCCTTCAATAGAGAGGACCTTGATCTCCGGTTTTTCTTCCATTTTCTTCGTAACAAACCAGAATGACTGTCCCTTTTCACAGAAGATTGCCGGGAACTGAGCATCCGGAGTGAATCCGATCGTCGGCAGTTC
>JAEDLC010000053.1 GCA_016295505.1 Dorea sp. | reverse complement strand
ATTTCGATTCTGCACCACAGATCGGCAACCTCTATCTTCATGGTACGGAATGTTCTTTTACTTCCACCCCCTATATCGGAGGCAGCTACTCCGGAACCGGTGATCTGTTTGCATCCTGCATGGCAGGTGGTATTGCCCGCGGAGATGCGCTTCCTTCTCTTCTGAAAACGACAGGAGAATTTCTGGAAAACTCTCTGAAGGACTCTGTGCGGGAAAAAGTTCCTTATAATGATGGTGTGAACTACGAAAAATTTCTCTCCATACTGATGCCGGGGAAAGAAAATGTATAAACTTAATAAAAAATAAAAACAATTTAGGTATTCACAGTGTTCAGTCTTCTGTGTTATAATGCTTTCATGCAGCAGTGGTCGAGCGGCTGATGGCATCTGCCTCGAAAGCAGAAGAGCCGAAAGGCTCCGGGGGTTCAAATCCCTCCTGCTGCGTTTCTTTTTTTATTAATTATACGCTCTTATGGTTTTCTTAAGAATTTTTAGAAATCTTTCCCATTTCTGACATATCCGATTCATAATTTCACGCTACAATAAATATATCAAATAAAGAAGACGGTGGTTGTGCTTAACACCTGAATACATTTGCATGATTACCGGACTTCGCCTAACAACAAGTAAAATTTACATAGATTATTCCATTTCCTTCCAAAAAGAGACCAGTAGTATTCTACCGGTCTCTTTCACATTCTCTCCACAATGACAGTCCCTTTATAATAATTCTTCTTTCGTCATACGTATCTTTTTCCATTCGGACTGCGGTGTATAATTCCGGGATAATCCATCGTCACTGTACAGTACATATTCTGCCACATCATCAGTATATCCGATCCATTGAATCTGTTCTTCGCTGACATCCCCGGTAGATCTGACTTTTACATCCAGAACCGCAAGCGGCAGCATATATCCTTTCCGGACAAACAGGACGACTTCATCTATCGCCACGTCGATGTAGTGGTGTCCCTTCGGAAGCACTTTACATGTTCTGTCATCCAGAGAGCGCATGGACACCATCAGCATATCCTCGGGCAGATACACATATCTTCCCTTTGCATTCTGTACATAGACCGGAGCAATCATGATGCTTTCACCAACCAGAAGCTGATCTTCTACACGGTATGCCTGCTCATCCTCCGGATAATCAAATGCCAGCGGACGGAAATACATCTCATCCTTCAGCACTGCCTTCATATATTCGCTGTAGATATACGGAAGAAGTCCATAGCGCATACGAATGATATTCCGGAATGACTCCAGACGTTCAAACCGATATACTTCCTGTCTTCTGGTTCCCATCGCCGCATGATTGCGCATCAGAGGTGTGAATAGCGCAAACTCCAGCCAGCGCATCATCAGATCTTCCGTCGTATCGCTGCCAAACCCTCCGATATCCGAACCGGTATACAGAATTCCACACATGTTCAGTGACGGCATCTGCTGAATACTGAGAAGGAGCTGACTCCACCAGGCATTATTGTCTCCGGTCCAGATGCCGCCATAGCGGTGCATCCCAATATAAGAAGATCTGGAAAACAGCAGCGTCCGCCGATCCGGCGCGATCTGATCAAATGCCTCCGCAGCAGCCCTTGTCATATTGAAACCATACAGATTATGCACTTTATCATGACGAACCTTTACCCCATCCATATTGTGATAAAAGCTCTGATAATCTACCGCACTGTTTGAAAGTCCGGATACCAGATCTCTCATGTGGAAGAATTCATAGAGATCCAGATTTTTTCCTTTCATTTCATCCAGCTCTTCCAGAACCTTTTTCAGATTCTTTTCCGAGTAAAAGATTGCAGGTTCATTCATATCATTCCAGAATCCATCGATCCCCTGCTCCATCAGGAAACGGTATTTACCGCCAAACCATGCTCTTGCTTCTGCATTCAGCACATCCGGGAAATGTACCTTACCCGGCCACACTGCTGCCACAAAGTCCTCCCCATCCTCATCCTTGCAGAAATAGTTCTTCTGAACCCCTTCTTCATAGACCTGGTATCCCTCTTCTATTTTCACCCCGGCATCAATGATCGGAACCAGATGGACTCCCCGCTCTTTCATCTCTTCCGTAAAATTCTTAAAATCCGGAAACGTTTCCTGATTGACCGTAAAGTCTTTATATCGTTCCATATAATCAATATCCAGATAAACGGCATCCAGTGGAATTCCATTCTGATGATGCCCGTCCACAACTTCCCGGACTTCATCCTCCGTCATATAACTCCACCTGGACTGCTGGTATCCAAACGCCCACTTCGGTGCGATATAGCTGGTCCCGATCAGCTTTCGGAACTGTTTTACGATATCTTTAAGACATTCTCCTTCCACCACATAGACCACACAGTCTTTGCCCGCCGTAATGGCAAGCTCATCCATCCGGGTCTCGCCGACATCGAAAATGACTGTCCCCGGATCATCCACAAAGATTCCAAAGCTTTGCGCTTTATGCTCTTCTTCTGATTTCTTTGCGCGATTCAGAATCAGAAAGTTATGTACTCCATATAATGAATGCTTATTCTCCGTATGGTGTGGATCGTCCGTTGCATTACTGATATAGGAGAATCCCCGTTTATTCATGCCGCGGACCTGTTCGCCAAGACCGAATACCACGTCCTCATCCTCCATACGGCAGGACAAACGAATTGCATCCTCTTTCACTTCTGCCTGCATCAACGTTAATTCCTGCTTACTTTCCGACACTTCCATCACAACAGCATGCGTATCCATCGGATGACCAAACACATATTTACAGATCATACTCTGTATCCTCCTCTGCTTATCTGTTTTTCTATATCACATTCATTATATCCTATCCACAGATAAATGCAGTAGTATTATTTACAATTTGTCATTTAAAATCTTCTCTATTGATTTCGCTAAATCCAGTGCTATAATATCTTATATGGAAGCATGGTACAGACGATTGCTTCTTTTTTGGGGCATTAGCGCAGTTGGGAGCGCGCCACATTCGCATTGTGGAGGCCACGGGTTCGAATCCCGTATGCTCCATTTTTTTCATCTTCCTTTATATTCCCACAGTGCAGAGCAGAAATCCATTTACATTTTCTCGCTTTAAAGTAATAAAAAAGTGGTGTAATTACCGGAATCAGTGCTATAATGTGCTTTAGAAAAATCAGATTACAGACAGACATCGGGAGGAAAAGAACATGATAGGACTTGGAACAATAATCAACACAGCGGCTGTCGTTGCAGGCGGTCTGCTCGGACTCTGCGTAAAAAAAGGAATGCCGGACCGTATGCAGGAAGGGAACCATGCTCCTTGTACTCTCGCTGGTTCTCGGTTCGTTTCTCGGAGAATGGATTGACATTGAGCAGAAGCTGGAACTTGCAGGCGAGAAGATCCGTACTGCAGTCAAAGCCAAAAATGATGGGAAATTTGTCGACGGATTCGTCAATGTATCTCTGATCATCTGCATTGGCGCAATGGCAATTGTGGGTTCCATTCAGGACGGTATCAGCGGCGATTATTCCATGCTGGCGGCAAAAGCAGTCCTTGATTTTGTAATCGTAATGATCTTTGCATCCACCTATGGGCTCGGTGCCGTATTTTCCGCAATACTGATATTTCTGTATCAGGGAAGCATCACTTTGTTTGCAGCTCTGTGTGGTTCTTTTGCCAGTGATGCCCTGATCAGTGATCTTTCTTATGTAGGTTCTGTTCTGATTTTCTGTGTGGGAATCAACGTAGGATTCGGAAAACGTGTTCGTGTCGGAAATATGCTTCCGTCTCTGATCATTGTAATCCTCTACCATATCATGCAGGGACTGCATCTGTCATAACCAGAAGCCCTTCTGCTCTTCTACTCTCCGGCTTTTGCGTCTTCCAGAAAATCTCTTCTGTATTGAGAAGGCGTACTGCCTTCTGCCTTTTTAAATGCCTTGGTAAACACCCGGTAATCTCCATATCCGGACTGTTCCGCAATCTCTGCCACTGACAGAGATGTTGCCAGCAGAAGTTTTTTCGCCTTTTCCATCCGGATGTTCGTAAGATAAGCCAGAAATCCAACTCCGATCTCATTTTTAAACAGCTGACTGATATACTGTGGATTCATATGAAATTCTTCTGCCAGAACAGACAGACTGATATCTTCCGAAAGATGTTTCTGCATGTATCTGGTGATACCTGTGATTACACGTTCTTCCTGCTCCACCGGTTCTTCCGCTGTCCGCTGCTCAAACAGTGATATCTTAAGATTGTCAATACAGGTACCGAACTCTTCATAATTCACAGGCTTTAAGATATAATCTGTGATCTGAAGTCTTAGAGCCTGCTGGCAATAGGAAAAATCATCATATCCGGACACGATCACATAAGCAATCTGCGGATGCTTGATACGACTGAGCTGAATAACCTTTAATCCACTCATGATCGGAATATTGATATCCATGATCACAATATCCGGATTCAGGGTATCAATCTGTGCCAGTGCTTCCATCCCGTCAGCCGCCTCGCCGACCACTTCACAGTCATGAGCTTCCCAGTCAAACAGCTTCTTAAATCCCTCTCGAATCATAATCTCATCATCAACTAATAACACTTTTAACTTTTTCATTCTCTGACCTCCCAGGTGATTGGCAGCCTCATGTGTGCAGTGACTCCTCCATCTGTATTTTCTGTATACCACAGACCACAATCCTGCCCACACAGATATTTGATGCGTTTTTGTACATTTAAGATACCGATGCTGTTTCCCTCCAGCTTTGGCGCCTGTCTGTCATATTGAAGTAGCATCCGGTCAATCTTTTCTTTTTTTCCTTCCGCGAATCCACTTCCGGTATCCATAACCTGGATTTCCATGCGTTTCTCATTTTCCGGAAGTTTCTGTGCCACAATCCGTACCTTTCCCTGATATCCTTTATTCTTAAGTCCATGGAGAAGACTGTTTTCTA
Organism: Dorea sp.; assembly: GCA_016295505.1. GTDB lineage: Bacteria > Bacillota > Clostridia > Lachnospirales > Lachnospiraceae > Dorea_A. The sequence goes on along the minus strand of JAEDLC010000053.1, from coordinate 7,935 downwards.
CAATTGGCTGTAAGATAAAGTTCGGCACTTTCACTCCGCCAAGATCCGGATCTATCTCATACTCACACTCAAGTTTCGGATAACGGTAACACATCAGCTCCATATATGCTTCCAGTAATTCCAGTTCGTCATCCAGCTCCACCATCTGCCGGTCTACTTTTACACTGAGTCTGAAAAAATCCACCAGACGCATCAGAAGATCAGCGACCTTCCTGTCCCCGTTCAGCTGTGCCTGGATCCGGATGGCATCCAGTGTATTATATAGGAAATGAGGATTCACCTGACTTTTCAGATATAACATGGACATCTTCTGCTCCGTCAGTTCCGCCCGCAGAATATCCGGATTCTCAAGCGTCAGATAAAATGCCAGGGTCATCAGCGTCATTCCCATTCCACTGATCAGCCAGGTCGGATGGAACGCCTGCAACAGAGATACAAAGATCATGATCAGCAAAGCTACTCCAATCGCAAACTTTTTCTTTTGTTCGATCTCTTTCCAGTTTACCAGCAGCATCCATGCACACAACAACAGATAAAATGCCGTGCTGACATAACATACTTCTGCATGAATTCCGTCCGAATAATTGCCCTGCGGCGTGACCGCATAATGGATCGGAAGAACAACCGTCGCTACTGCCGCCACCACCAGATAGATCTTTGCGGCCAGATTCAGCCAGCGAAACTTTCCGGTTCCTTCATCCACCAGAATTGCCATATAGTGGTAGAACAGATATACAATCAAAGACATGGATCCGATAAAGATCCGGTGCAGGATGTCATTGAGTAACCGGGGCACCGTATCCAGGTGATTTACGGTATATACGGTAGCCGCATCAAACACCAGATGAATAATCAGCGCAACCAGCAGAATTGAAAATGTTCTGTGAAGCGGGGTGTATTTCCGGCCCGCCGAAAAATATACATATGCCACAAAGACAAGAATCAGAATCAGTGCGATTTCCATTCGAAGCATTCTCGTCACCTCCTACAGTCATTGTACCCGACAGGACGAAACAATGCCAGACAGATTATAGAGAAGTATGTGTTTATTTTTTAGAAAGCTTCTATTCTGATCCCGCGTAATATCGTTCCCACTCTTCTTCCGTCAGGCGTGGCTTATACCATTGAGGAGAAGCTGTCTCATCCTGACAGAGGACTTTATTCGACAGATACTGACAGCTTCCGTTGTCCAGCGGACGCACTACCAGTTCACTGACGATCACCTGATCCAGCATCCGGATCTCCCATACTCCTTCAATCGTCAGCTTCAAAGTACCGTCACCCTGCTCTTCACAATCCACCACTTCCGGATATGGCTCATAGGGCCACTCAAAATCATACCTGCCTCTCGGCCGGTAACGATAGGTCTGGCGATCCGGATCATATACCGTATTCTCCTCAATCGTAAGATCATCTACCGGAAGATACGTCTGTATCACTTCTTCAAATTCTTCTTTTGAGACTTCGTATTCCATGCCCTCTCCGTAGTCGTCATGTGGTGCATACCGGTTATATTTCATGTGGTACATCAATTCATACAGATCATAAAATTCCAGATTTGAATAGTCCTGTTCATTCCAGTCCATGATCAACATGTTATTCTTTTCATACCCGATGGGCATGACATACCGCTGATTCAGTTCTCTGAACGTTTCTTCCATCGGACGAATCCGGAATCCCTTCTGTCCGGGAGCGCCATCAAATCCCGACGGCTGATACTCCTCGATAAAAAAATATCCTTTTTCCGTATATTTCCACGAATAAGCTTCATACGCTCGATATTGCTCAGATTTCGGTTCATCCGCTTCCCATTCCAGTGTACTGATACTGACATTCATCTTTCCCCGGCATGTCTCAATATCATAACGAATCAGCTCTCCCTGATCCGACACAGAAAAAATCGTAATCTCTGTGCTCTGCTTTTTCTGTGCTTTCTCACAGAACTCTTCCGCAAGCTCAGCATTTACCATATCAATCTGATTATTCACATCCACTGCCACATATCCGGCACGCCCAAGATACGCTATGATTTCTTTCTGTAACTCCAAAGAATCCAGTGTTCCTTCCTGCTTCGCGCTTTCATACAGATCTCTGTATCCTTCAGCCAGTGCTTCCGTTTCCTGATTGACCACCTGTTCCTGCGTCTGACTGCCCGTCTGTGCTTTTTCTGCTTCCGTTCTTCCCTGAGTTTTATTCCTCATGGTACATCCCATACATATCGTCATACATATCGTCATACATATGATAAGGATAAGTCCCGTATATCTGATCTTCATTCCTGCTCCTTTTTGTCTTACATTTGTAGTTTTTATTAATCTTACATCTGTAAGATTTTGTTGTCAAGCAGATTTCATGACCTACTCAGCTTTCCGAAAAACCCAGAGATCCCTTGCCTGTCCCAGGACAAGATCCGGATCCCATACTTTTTCAGATTTTTTCCTGCTGTTGGGATCATTTACCTTCCACTTTCCGTCCTCCATCCCTGTCAGCACAATAAAATGCCCTTCTGTCGTAAAGTCTCCCGGCCCCATGATTGCAACGATCGGATTGCCCACATAGAGATTGTCCTCCACACGTTCTTTGTCAGGCGGAATCTCTGTCACATCCATCCCAAGTTCTAGGCCGCCCTGTGACATCAACGCCCAGTCACTGCCCACATCATCAACTGCATAACCGTGTTCTGTTGCAAAATCTGCCATCCATGCAGGATTTTTGGAAGTATCACCGGTTAGAAATATCGTTACCATTGACAGACAGGTCGGTCCGCAGCCGCTAAGTCCCATCGGAGCTCCGGCATATCCCTTATATCCCCAGCGCTGATCCCACTGCATCAGAAGCGGAACCTGGTCTGCGGATGCATATTCCTCCAGATGAATCTCCTGCACTGTATCCTTATTCATCGGATACTCCAGAACATATTCTCTGGCTTCCTCATTCTTTTCATAAAGCTCGATCATATTCTCCGGATAATCGGATAACGTAAATCCATGCTTTTTTGCATATCGTTCAATCTCATTTTTCCCTATGAAAGAATCTGAAAGAGCAGTCATACTGTAATCCCCAACGCCCAGATTGTTACCGATGATTCTGCTGCATCGATTCCAAAGAAAACCTCCTGCTGCCAGAACCACAACACTGATTAAGAACAGTTTCTGTATTCTCCTGACTCTTCTTTTATGCTTTTGCCTTGTGAGCCTGTTCTTTTTCATGCTCTTTCACCTCCTGTACTTTACATGATAACAAAGTAAAGTTCAGGTTTTCTGGCGATTTCAGTAAGATATTCTTTCTTTTTCCTGTTGATATTTTAATTATTTCTTAATACTTTTCTCTGCATCCATATGTATACACAGATACAGATCACCACAGATACACAGGATCCTGTTGCCGTTGCAAGTCCCATCGGAAATAACGTGTCCGGGAAACGCTTTGATGCCAGATAGGCAAGTGGAATCCTCGCACATATGATGGACACCGAGTTATGCAGGAACGAAAATTGTGACAGTCCGTAAGCACAGAAATAACCACTAAAACAAAAATGAATTCCTGCCAGAATGCAGTCCCAGACATATCCATGCATATACTGGGTTCCAAGCCGGACAACTTCTGCATGTTCCGAAAACAATCCGATAAATGATTCTGCTGACAGCTGCATGACAAGCGCACAGACAATCCCGTAGGAAATGCAGACCATAATAGCATAACGCAGTGTCTGCTTTGCCCGGTCATGTCTGCCTGCACCGATATTCTGAGCAGCAAGAGCGGAAACCGTAGACAACATGGAAGACGGAACCAGAAACAAGAAGCCGATCATCTTCTCCACGATTCCTACCGCAGCAGCGTCATTTAGCCCACGTTGATTTACAATCACTGTAATTACAATAAAAGAAATCTGAATAAATCCATCCTGAAGCGCCACCGGAAGTCCAACCTTCAACAATTCTTTCATAATCTTTTTCTGTGGTCGCAGGTGCTCACGGTTCAGGGTCAGTCCCGTCTTTCTTCGCATAATAACCAGAAGTGACACCACAACGCTGAGCGTCTGGGACACTGTGGTTCCAAGCGCAGCCCCCGCCGGACCAAGCTTCAGAGCACCAATAAACAGATAGTCAAGTCCGATGTTCGCCACACAGGCAACCGCCACAAAATACATCGGACTTCTGGAATCACCCATTCCACGAAAAACAGAACTGATGATATTGTAAGCTGTGATAAACGGGATCCCGATAAAACAGATGATAAGATAAGATATGGTTCCACCGACCGCCTCTTCCGGAGTGGACATCACTGCCACGATGGGTTTCACAGCAAGCAGAAGCACAATCGTAACTCCTATCGATACTCCCAGGAACAGAATGATCGTATTTCCAATTGCTTCAGAAGCCTGCCTCAGCTTCCGCGCTCCGATCGCCTTGCCGATCATAACGGTCGAGCCCATGGCAAGTCCAACGATCATGACCGTCAGCATATGCATCACCTGGCTTCCGATCGACACAGCTGTCGTACTGTCCACACCATTAAACTGTCCGATAATAAACAGATCCGCCATCCCATAAAGCGTCTGCAGAAAATATGATAATAAAAAAGGAAGTGAAAAAGAAAGCATCGTCTTAAATACACTTCCCGTTGTCAGATTCTTTTCCATAATAATTTCCTGATTCCTTTCTTTCGATATTTTACCAGAAAATTATAGACTCTACAATAATTGTAGAGTCAACATAATCTTTTTTCATCTTATCGGATAAAATTCGTCGGCTGCATCGGCTCCTTCTGCGGAATTCCATAGGCTTCCTTTCCAAGTGCGATACTCTTGATCAGAAATGACATGTTGCGCGTCAGAGTGCGCATGCTCTGCAGACCTTCCAGATCCTGCTCTGCCTCCCCAATCTCTCTGCCGTGAATACTGTTCCAGTATTGTCCGGAAGCAACCGGCATGCCGGAGATCGTAAAAAACTTGTTCAGTTCATCAAAGGTAGAGGATAGTCCTCCTCTTCTTGCAGCTACCACACTTGCGCCGACTTTCATAGTTTTATCAAAACGTGTACTGAAAAACAGCCGTGTCAGAAATGCCACAAGTGTTGCATTGGCCGACGCGTAATAAACCGGGCTTCCTATTACAAGCCCGTCACACGCTTCGAACTTCGCCGCAAATGCATTTACCTCATCCTCGAATACACATTTCCCGGTCTTTGCGCAGGAACGACAGGCAATACAGCCTCTGATATTCTTATTGCCGATATGCACAATCTCCGTTTCAATTCCCTCTTCTGCAAATGTCTTCTCCATCTCATGCAGCGCAATGTATGTATTTCCATTCGCATGCGGGCTTCCGTTTAATAAAATAACCTTCATTGTAAACTCCTTCTCTGTTCAAAGTTTCCATTCAGACTGTTCCATACCTCTATTTAAGGTTTTATCGTATAATGGATATCACTTACGGTATACACCGTAATAAAAGCATTGGGATCTGTCTTCCTCAAAAACGACATTAATTTCTGATATTCATTCTTATCTACAATTGTTATAAGTTCTGTGTGTTTTTCCATCTTATATGCCCCTGTCGTCTCATACAGAGATGCGCCGCTGTGAAGATTCACGATGATAAACTCTCTGATTTCTTCCAGCTTTTCAGAAATAATACAGACACGTCTTTTGATGTTGTGACCGAAGATAAAATGATCCAGAATCATACCGTTAAAGTACGTTCCCAGCAAACTCAGGACAACGATTTTTTTATCATAGAAAAATGCGGAAGAAAGTGCAACACAGGTTCCTGCGATCGTCATTGCACGTCCGATTTCAATATGAAGATACTGATTCATAATCTTTGCAATAATATCAATTCCCCCGGATGATGCATTGATATTAAACAGCATACTCAGCCCAAAACTTACTACCAGAATATAGCAAAGTACATCCAGTTCCGGGCTTTCTGTAATGGAAGTATAATTAGGAAATAAATGCTCATACACTGCCAGATACCCGGATAACAATACACTTCCGTATACGGTCTTAAATCCAAAATCCGAACCGCACAGGAAAAATCCCAGGATCAAAAGCACTACATTTAATATCAATGTAATCGTCGAAATATGCAGCGGAACAACGTTTGTAAGTACAATTGCAAGACCTGATATAGAACTTACCGCCGCATGACTGGGTGCCAGAAAGAAAAATACCGCTGCCGCAATGATACAGTCTGCAATCGTAATAATAAAAAATTCTTTTGGTGAAATTAACTTTTTCAATTTTAACATAATATTTCTCCCGAACCTGATGGTTCCTCCTTTTTCCATGATTTAATTATATTATACATGAAATACATAAAAATACTTCAAAAATATAATCAAAAAATATATGATTTTAAAAAAGGAATACGATTTCCTGTCTGAGGCTTTTTACAGTAAATAATGCTTGATCATAAGCATGATTGTTCTGGAATTCAAGGGAGTTTTTCTTGTTTCATACGTAAGAATTAAGTCCTCTCCCGGGAAAATTCCATTTTGCTCATAACCGGAAATTTTTCGAACTGTTTTTTCTGCATATGCAAAATCATCCATCATTCCCAGATGCTCCCATAGGATTTCCTTCCTCAGCCTTAAGTTCAAAATTGTAAAATCCGGGTAAATCCTGCCTGTTCCTCTCAGATATAAGGGATATTCATAACGATAAGGAATCCCTTCTCTGTATAACATATCTGCGATGATAACCTCTGACTTTGAACGTACTCGTTCGCCTTTTGCAGTATAAAATTCCGGCATATTCTCATCAAATTCTTTTCCTTCATATTCTACACATTCCCACTCCTGAAGATATTGCTGATCCGATTTCCCGACTGGCTTGATTAATTTCTGACGTTCTTTATGCAGACTTTCATATACATTCTCTACATTAACCTGCGGATAATTATTGAAATACGTGTCAATTGCATCCACCTCTTTTTCAATCGCACGAAGCACTCTCTGATCATAATCTTTCTGCGCTAACTCCCTTGCAAGTTCAATCTCATTGCTGCGAATATACACACCGCTAAAATCTTTCGGATCATTTCTATGATAATACTGTGTCCTCTTTCCATGACTGCAGACACGCAGCGATCCTTCAGGGACTGTCCTGAGAGCCTCCACTTTTTCTTTTTTTAACTGAAGCAGAAAACTTTTTCGTGCCTCCAATAATTCTTTCACTTGTTCCATGGTATAACCTCCTGATATATATTTGTGGGATATTAGTGTGGAATTTTCAACACATTGATATTTTTAATGGGATATGAACGTAAAATTTTCAGCACATCAGATAGCTTCTCCTTTTCAAGTAATTCTCGATGCTAATTTCAAGCAATTTTGGTGATTTCTCGGGGCTTTTAGCAAATAGATATTTATTATGAGAGAATTCTCGATGCTCTAATTTCAATTTTTTTCTTATTTTCGGCAGATAGATTCTTGCTTTTCTATTCTTCTAGCTGAACCAAACTCATTTTTCAAGGATTTTTAACAGATAGATTCCTGCTTTCTAATACATCTAGATGAATAAGATTTGATTTTAATGGATTTTTAACAGATAGATTCCTACTTTCCGATACTTCTAGCTGAATCAAATTTGATTTTCAATAGATTTTTCAATGGGTGATCGGCGGATTGATGCCTAATATTAGATGAATACTAGATCATACCAGATTATTTTAGATTATTTTAGATTAGTCCCAGACCATTTTGAATAATGATAGATAAAAAGGCATAACCCTTACGGATTAAGCCTTAAAATAACAAATGCCGCAGACCGGAATCGAACCGGTACGGGAGTATAAGTCCCGCAGGATTTTAAGTCCTGTGCGTCTGCCAGTTCCGCCACTGCGGCATTCTTACAACACGATGTGTGTTGTAAAGTGGGACCAATAGGGCTCGAACCTATGACCCTCTGCTTGTAAGGCAGATGCTCTCC
>JAEDLC010000179.1 GCA_016295505.1 Dorea sp. | reverse complement strand
GGCTGACTGTACCAGTAACCGAATGACAATGCATGTCGCACATTCCCGGAAAGATTGTTCCTTCTCCTTTTATAGATTATGTAAATATATTTTCTATAATTATAGTATTCATCTATGATCCAGGCAATGTAACATGTCATTTTCGTGATTCTTTTTTAAGAATTCCCTGTCCCATTATCTTTTTCAAAGGTCAGGCGCATCTGATACCAGACAGCTCCTCCGTGTACCGACTCAGATACGCCTTCATTTTCAAAGCCAAACTTTGCATAATAATGCATCAGTTTGTCCTTGCAGGTCAGAACGAGACCTGCTTTTCCGCGTTCTTTCGCATCTGCAATTGCCCGTCTTAAGAGCCTTTCCGCGCATCCCTGCCTGCGATATTCAGGAATGGTATTGACACCGAAGATCATCTGCCATCTTCCGTCCGGATCATGCATATCTGCTTTTGCATACATCTCGTCCGTCAGATCCGCCTCATCTGTAGCCATCCCATTCACAAATCCTATCAGTACATCCCCGTCATACAGCAGCCAGAAACATTCCGGATATGCCGTCAAACGCTCCCGAAATTCCTGTTCTGTTGCAGCTTCTGCTGCCGGGAAGCAGACTGCCTCTACCTCCGTCACGGCTTTTACATCCTCGATTGTTGCATTTCTGATTATCATATGTCCATTACCCTTTCTTTTTTCCGCATCGATCCGGAACACCGGTCTACAGCCTCGCACCGGAGCATTGATTTATAATGAATCGACAAATGCGAGCAGTTCGCCCATCGCCCCCGCATAATCTGTCTCATATTCAAGTCCCTTTTTATTTTCCACAGTATCCGTCAGAAGAAATGTCTTAACACCGAGTGCACGGATCGCCAGATCTTCCTCCACATCATTGCCAACCATCAGACATTCGGCCGGATCCAGCTGAAACTGCTCCAGAATTCCCCGGAAATATTCTACGTTCGGCTTACAATAACACTGGTCTTCATAGGTCGTAATGATCCGGAAATCTTCTGCCTGAAGTCCGGCCCAGCGGATCCTGTTCATCGTCGCACAACGCGGAAATACAGGATTTGTCGCAAGATACACCTGAATTCCTTTTCTCTTTGCCGTCTTTACAATCTGGTTCGCCAGCGGTGTCGGTGAAGTTGTGACACTTGCCCGATTAAATTCATTTCCGTAAAATTCCAGTGCAATCTTTGCTGATTTTTCTCCATCCACCGGGAGCTTTCCCTCCATGGCCTTCCAGAATGCCTCTTCATTTGTACAGCTTCCGTCATTTTTTACCATGGCATAATACCCTTTCCACACTGCCTCAATAAACGGTTTCGGTTCTACCGGAACTCCATTCGCAATATATGCCTTCGCAAGCAGCGGCATATAATAAGACACGAATTCATCCTGTACCATGGGAAGCAAGGTCCCGTCCAGATCAAATAATATATGTCTGATACTCATCTTCACATTCTCCTGCCTTTCTATACTGTCCTCTGTATATCTTGTCACACACTATGGATTACATCTTCCACAGGGATCGTATCCTTCTTTTATCAGTTCCTCACGGCTCTGTGCCACTTCTTTTTTATTCTGTTCTTTTATGGTATCAACACTTCCGCAGTCCGGTCTGTGGAATTTTTTTGTATTCGTATTCAGAATATACGTTGTCTCCTCAGACACCGTCTCCCCGGACACCGCTTTTTCCTGAACCGACGCCTGCGTTTCCTGATCGCCCCGTCTTTCCTCTTTTTTCTCTTCCGCCAGTCTGACTTCTTCCTCCGCATGTTCCGATCTGCTGCTTTCTCCGTCGGAATAATCTATCGTAATTCCCGGCTGTACATTGTAACAATACACATTAAAGCAGATTCCCTCGCCCTCATCTTCAACAGACAAAGCCTCGATCTGTACGCCTACCGCAACCAGATCATCTCCTTCATACACCGGCGTAACCCTGTAAAGTACATGATATCCGGTCTCTTCCACAAAGTCTGCAACCATATTTTCAAATGGCAGCATGCCTTCTACATTCAGATACCTTGTTCCGGTGATCAGATTTTCCTCATTCGCATTCTCGCCTGCGAGCTGATATCCGATCAGATGACAGCGGTTATACAGATAATTGCCGTCGATCAGATCATTGTACTTCACCGTATGCCATCCGGAAGGCTTCACCATTCCGATGGCACCTCGCTCTTCTGTCGGCATGATCTCCTGACAGATATTCGCATATGCCTCTCCGCATCTCCCGAGATCATCCAGTTCGCTGTACTCTTCAAATGCTTCGGTTGTCATATCTGCCTGCTCAAATTCCGGCTCATTCTGATTCAGTGTCACATAGGCATCTCCCTCATATTCCGGAACAGAATCCACATCCTCAGCATCTGCGATTCCTTCTGTATTACCAACATCCGCAATGTCCTCCTGCGTTTCTTTCTCCGCCTCCTCCGGAATCACGGAATTCGCTTCTTCTGTCGATTCTGTATTTGTATCAGACACCTCATCCGTGGTCTTTTCTCCACATCCCGTTACAAACAGGCTGGCAGACAACAGGAAGGCAATCAGCAGTTTATTCAACATCTTTCTTTTCATCATTCTCCTCCGTCCTTTTCATGAAATCCCAATATCAACATTATTCATCTGCCATTTGCAGAAGTCAATCCCCAAAATTT
>JAEDLC010000178.1 GCA_016295505.1 Dorea sp. | reverse complement strand
AAAAAAGAGCAATTAGAAAAACCGCTTTTTCTTGACGTGAGAGTATATTATTTTGTAAAATACAGTATAAACAAAAAAATGAATATATCCGGTGAACGGCTGCCCTAGACACCGAAAGGGGCCGAAGAAGCAAACCCAGAGTTCATGCATCTTACTCTGGCGGAAACTGACAGGCAAAAGGAAGGCAGTCTGACGGAACTTTGGAGAGAATGCAAAATGCATCGCCTACGAGGCTAGAACCAACTGGCAAAAGGACAGAGAATCATAGATGACTTTTATTTGTGTGGAGGAAGAAGCTATGAGAATGATGTTGGTTGGTGCGGGAGCAGTGGGCGAAAGTATCCTGAAGATCTTGCAATGGCGTGACCAGGAAGGAGCCTGGCTGGAATATGTGCTGGTGTGTGATTTTGAAAGGAAGCGTGCACAGGAAGTGGTTGATAAACTGGATCGGGATGACAGGTTTGAAACTGCGGCAGTGAATGCTACGGAGAAGGAAGCCATGATACGGTTGATCCGGATGCATCAGATTGATTTCCTGATGGATGCTGCCCCGCCGTTTGCCAGCAATTATATTTTTGACGCAGCTTATGAGACAGGAATAGATTATGGGAATATGGGAACCTGGTCGGTCCCTATGGAACATCCGGCTTATGGACCGGGGATCGAGAACAGCTATGAAGAACCTATGACAAAGTATAATTTTGACCGATTTGATGCATGGAAGAAACGCGGCAATATGGCGTTAATATGTATGGGAATCGATCCGGGAGTCGTTAATGTGTTTGCCAAGTATGCCGCAACGCAGCTGTTGGATGAGATTCGGGAGGTACATGTCAAAGACGGCGGCAATCTATCTGTTCCGGGTTCGGATCCGGATGATATTATGTTTGGGTTCAATGTGTGGACTGTATTGGATGAAGTCATGAATCCGAATGTGGAGTATGACGCATCCAGAGGAGGACTGCTGGTGGACAGACCATTTGCAGGAAAAGAGGTCTGGGAGATGCCGGATGGTGTCGGACAGAATACACTGGTGAAGGTGGAGCATGAAGAAGTCGTCACCATGCCAAGATATCTGAAGCAGTATGGGCTTCAGCGGGCAACGTTCAAGATCAGTCTGGATGAGAGTCTGATCACGGCATTAAAAGTCATTGATAAGCTGGGACTTCGCAGCATTCATCCGGTGCGAATCGGTGAGACAGAAGTGATCCCAAGAGATGTGGTGGCAGCTTGTGCTCCGCAGCCCGGGGATATCGGGAGTGAGATGACCGGTGAGATGTTGGTCGGAGTACAGTGCATTGGGAAAAAAGATGGAATGGATAAGTCCTATTTCCTGTATCAGGCCTTTGATAATCAGGAATCCATGAAAAGATGGGGGTCGCAGGCGGTTGTTGCACAGACGGGATTTGGTGCAGCGCTGGCGATTGAACTGATAGGAAAAGGCATCTGGAAGGATGCCGGAGTCTATTCTCCGGAATATTTTGACCCGCTTCCATATATGGCATTGATGGATGAAAGCGGGTATGAGTATCATATTGAAGAAATGAAATTATAAAAGTATATTCTGCATGTCTTCCGGTAACGGTGCGGTGAATTCCAGCATCGTTCCGGTGATCGGATGTGGAAAACAGAGCCGGTGGGAGTGAAGTGCCTGCCGGCTTATATATTCCATATCGGGGTTATACAGATAGTCTCCGATCAGAGGATAACCCAGATATTTCATGTGGATCCGGATCTGGTGTGTGCGGCCGGTTTCCAGTTTCAGTGAGACCAGACTGTGATCATTGGCTTCTTTTACAACCTGATAATGGGTAATGGCAGTCTCTCCGTGTTCCCAGTCTACGGTCCGTTCAATGATGGTGCCGGGTTTGCGGGCAAGAGGAGCGTTAATTGTACCGGACTGTGGAGTGACGTGCCCACGGACGATTGCCAGATATTCCCGATGGATCTCTCTGCGATAGACCATGGCGGACAGAATATTGCCACTGACCAGATGCTTGGCAACGACCGTAAGTCCGGAGGTGTCGCGATCCAGTCGGTTGCAGCAGCGGAAGATAAATGCCTTTCCCTGTGCCTGATAGTACCAGGCAAGTGCATTGGCCAGAGAGTTGGTGTAATTGTTCAGGGAAGGATGGATGGGCATCCCCGCCGGTTTATTGACGACGATAATATCTTCGTCTTCATATACAATATTCAATGGAATCTGTACCGGAGGAATCTTTTCAGAGCAGGCAGTTTCCCGGATGCATACCTTCAGCCTGTCACCGGTATGGAGGATCTGGCGCATATAATAATGCTCTCCATTGACAAGAATACTTTTGGGCATCCGTTTGATTTCTGTCAGGTTCTGCCCGGAATATCCGCGTCGTCTTAAAAATTGTTCTACACGGAGTCCGTCATCGGTCTCTTTTATCATATAATCAATCGTTCGATTCATTGCATTTTCCTCACATTTTAGCTATGATAATCACTGGAATTTATTATATCACAGATAGTCAGGAGTTGGAACTATGACAGGATTAAGCACATTATGCTATATAGAAAAAGATGGAAAGTATCTGATGCTTCACAGGACAGTGAAGAAAAATGATGTAAACAAAGACAAATGGATCGGTGTCGGAGGACATTTCGAGAAAGAAGAAAGCCCGGAGGAATGTCTGCTCAGAG
>JAEDLC010000177.1 GCA_016295505.1 Dorea sp. | reverse complement strand
TCTCCACATGCTGCAACATACTCATTTGCAACAAACTTCTCAACATTCATCATTGGTTTTCTGTAACTTCTTGCCATGATTGTCTTCCTCCCTTATCATTCTTTTAGAATAAATATTACCTGACTCTTAATACCTATATCTAGGAACTCGCATATGTCTTCAGTGATATCCTGTCCTTCTGTATCGAATTCTTCAGCTACTGCATCCACCAGTGCCTGGATTGTCTTCGGGCTTTCCAGCTCGTTCCAAAGAAATGCACCGACTTCATCCAATTGTATCACTCCATTGAATTCCGGAAGTTCTTCTCCCGTTTTTTCCTGGTAAACCCCTCCGGTATCTACAGGAACCAACATGAACTCGCCAGCAATTTCCCGGACAAGGAAGCCTTTTCTAGCCACAAAACGTTGTTCCATCATATATTTATCTCCCCTGTACAAATGGTATTATATAAGAACCTACAATATAGTTCATTCTTATTTTACTCACATTGAGAGACAATGTCAATTCCATTCTCTTATTTTTCCGTATTTTTTATAACATTTTACTGTATTTTGTTTCACCGCATTACTCTTTTGCGGAAGTTTCCGGGATATTATTCCCTGGTTCGTCTTATTTTTCCGTAGATCCGTACGATCATTCTCCGGAACGGAATCAGCCGGATCCACACATGTTCGAAGAATTCCCACCAGAAATCTCCGGGTTCTATCCATTTCCCTTTTCTCTTTACACGGATAATCCGGGCAAATATCTGTTCTTCGGAAATGGGACCTTCCATCTCCCACTGAGCGTCTCCGATCATGTAATATCCTTCCGAGCTTACTCTGCAGATACGATGCATCACATACTGACCGCTGATCCTCTGGTAAAATACCATGTCTCCTTTTTTCAGTCTGCGATCCGGCTCCGGCTTACGAAAGCAGATCATGTCTCTGTTATGTATCAGGAACGGTGACATGCTGCTTCCTGCGATCTGCATACTGACCACCTGTCCCTCTTCTGTTAATTCACGTAATACGGACACGTATTCTCTTGTATTCACGACTTTCATATGTTATATTTCCTTTTTATTTTCTGTTTTTATCATACCATCCGGGCTTCCGTCCCGCAAGAATACACAATCTATTCTTTTTGCTCTTTTTTTCCCCTTATTCCTTATTTCATCTTTGTTTGACTTGTTTTTAACACAATTCGAACTTTTCACAACTTACCGCTTTTATTTCATGCAAATATATGCCATTTTACGTCGTATTATGACAGTTTCATAGCCTGTTTTTCGAATTTATGATATATTAAAAGAAATATCTGCCCTGTGAATTATTTATAATTCAAAGCGATATTGTAGGGAGGAGGGATTACATGTTTATTTCTGTCTGCGATCCTCATTCAGCAGATGTGAAACAATTAATCGGACTCTTGGCTACCTGCATGAAAAAGTATCTGCTCGACGATTCACTGCTTGATATCGATATTTTTTCTACCACTGATGAACTTCTGGCTTCTCAGAAAGACTACACCCTCATCTTTCTCGGGATATTGTTCAATGGCACCAGTGGCCTTGAAGCTGCCAGGCAGTTGAAATCACGCAGGAAACAACCGATCATTATTTTCACGACAATAAGCCCCGACCATTGTCTGGAAAGTTATGATCTTGGAGTTGAAGGTTATATTTTAAAACCTGTCACAAAAGAACGGCTAGAAAAGATATTTACCCGCTATATACTTCCAGCCTTTCCACCAACGAACACTCTGAATATTTATTCCAACCGGCTTTTATTCCATATACCGGTTCGGGAAATTCGATATATTGAGAGTATCGGAAGGAAATGTATCGTCCACACCGCCAATCAGGCTTATGAGACGAACCTTGCCCTGAATTCCATCGAACAGACATTGAACAGCACATGTTTTGTCCGGTGTTACAGAAGTTATCTGGTAAATATGTATTACATCGAAGCTGTATTGGATTCGGAAATCCGCCTGGTAAATGGCGAACGGATCCCGCTGACACTGCGCAAACGCAGTTCTATTATACAGATCTATAACGAGTATCTCATTACTCATTCGGCCGAAAAGTAAAGGGAGCAGCCGTATCAGTGATCCTGTGATTACCGATACGGCTGTCTTTTTTTAATCAATGATGTGATATTGCCGAAGCAGTTCCACCCGGTTCATCCCGATCTCAACACTGTTTTCTTCTTCGTTTCCCAATCTGCTGCCATGCTTCCCACGCTTCAGATACTGGATACAGCGCATGATCCACGCCGTCGGGAGCAGCCACGGATATCGTTCTAACCACGGATAGCCCCTCTTCATATACGAGATTGGTGGGAACAGGGAAGATCCCAGAGAAGCGACCGTGTCTTTTTTTCCTTTCTTTACAGCAGCCAGCGTCATATTGGAACTGTGCTTTCTTTCCATAGAGCTGTCCCCGAAGATTCCGCTGTCCAGAAGATCCATAAGCAGTGCACTGCAGTCTGTCCCGGGCCATGTGATCTCATCTGAGATACCGATCTCTTTCCCGGACATTCCAAGATACCTCTC
Source organism: Dorea sp. (assembly GCA_016295505.1). Taxonomy (GTDB): domain Bacteria; phylum Bacillota; class Clostridia; order Lachnospirales; family Lachnospiraceae; genus Dorea_A. The sequence continues at coordinate 132 of JAEDLC010000177.1, read as the reverse complement.
ACCAATCTGCAGAAGTCCGCAAAAGAACATGTCCATCCGCAGTTCTTTCAGACGTCCCGCAATGTATGCCCAGTCAATCTGTTCGCCATAATGTTTTGCCAGCATCATAATATCACTCACCTGGCGGATACC
>JAEDLC010000004.1 GCA_016295505.1 Dorea sp. | reverse complement strand
ACAGCAAATACGCACTTAAAACAGTCACCGAGAAATGTGACCAGTCCGGCCTTCCACCCCATCGTTCGAAGCGCATTCGTAGTTCCCGCATTTCCGCTTCCTGTTTTTCGAATATCGACTCCCTGTCTTTTTCCATAGATATAACCGGTCTGTATCAGTCCAAATGCATATCCAATTATCACACATATCAGACGTTCCATATCTAGCTATCCTTTTCCTTTCTCTCCCGTATAAAGAACTTCAGCGCTGTTCCTCTGAACCCAAATGCCTCACGGATCTTATTTTCCAGATATCTGGTGTATGAAAAATGCATCAGTTCTTTATCATTTACAAATATTACAAATGAAGGCGGCTTAACCGCTACCTGCGTAATGTAGAACAGTTTCAGTCTCTTTCCCTTGTCTGAAGGCGGCTGCTGCATAGCCACAGCCTCTGTCATGATCTCATTCAGTACACCGGTCGCCACCCGCATCGTCTGATTCTCAATCACCATATCTATCATATCATATAATCTGTTCAGACGCTGTCCTGTTTCGGCAGAAACATACATAATCTCCGCATACGGCATAAACGAAAGTACACGACGAACCTCATTCTCATATTCACGCATCGTCTTATCGTTCTTCTCAATGGCATCCCATTTATTCACCACAACAATGATGCCCTTTCCACGTTCATGGGCAATTCCGGCAATCTTTGCATCCTGTTCGGTCACACCCTGCGTCGCATCAATCACCACAAGAACTACGTCTGCACGTTCCACAGCCGTCACCGTACGTATGATACTGTAACGCTCCAGTTCTTCCTTGATCTTGTTCTTTCTTCTGAGTCCTGCCGTATCGATAAATACATATTCTTTTCCATCGTGTACGATATCTGTATCGATCGCATCTCTTGTCGTTCCGGCAATATCAGACACGATGACTCTCTGCTCACCCAGAAGCTTATTGATAATAGAAGATTTTCCTACATTCGGTTTTCCTACGATTGCAACACGCGGACGCTCATCTTCTTCACCCTCACCTGTGTGCTCCGGAAAATACTCGATCACGCGGTCGAGCATATCACCGATTCCAAGTCTTGAAGAAGCTGAGATCGGTGAAGGATCACCGATTCCGAGATTATAGAATTCATATACATCCGGCATAAATTTATCAAAATTATCTACTTTATTCACAGTAAGAACAACCGGTTTTCCGGAACGTCTGAGCATGTCCGCTACCTTGGAATCTGCATCCACCATTCCCTGTCTCACATCTGTAATAAAGATAATGACATCCGCAGTATCGATCGCGATCTGTGCCTGCTCCCTCATCTGTGACAGGATGATATCATTACTCTCCGGTTCAATACCTCCTGTGTCAATCAGGGTAAATTCTTTATCCAGCCAGGAAACATCTGCATAGATACGATCTCTGGTCACGCCCGGAGTATCTTTCACTATGGATATCATCTCACCGGCCAGTACATTAAAAAGGGTAGACTTTCCTACATTTGGTCTGCCCACAATAGCAACTACTGGTTTACTCATTTTAACTCTCCTCTATTTCTACTGTTTCTTTTTCCTTCAACTCTCTTATTATACATTACCTTTCCCAAATAGTTCAATCAGTAGTTGACCTTTTTATAGAAAAAGTGATATAAATAATTATGGATGTTATAAATACGAACGAAACAGGAGATTGTATCATGCCAAATATCAAATTAATGGAATCAGCGCTTCCGGTAGCTCCGCTTAAGATTGCGGCACTGGAATCCTGCCGGGAGCTTGGGGAAAAAGTAAATGATTATATTGTCCGGTTCAGACAAGATACATTGAAAGAATCCCTGGATTCCCCGCTTTACTACAACTATCAGCGAGACAACTATCTGATCGAATGTCCCTGTCCACGTTTTGGCTCCGGGGAAGCCAAAGGACTACTGAAGGAATCGATCCGGGGAACCGACCTCTTTGTTATGGTTGATGTATGCAACTACAGCCTGACTTACACTGTCAACGGCCACCTGAATCACATGTCTCCGGACGACCACTTCCAGGATCTGAAACGTATCATATCAGCGGCAAACGGAAAACCGCACCGTCTGAATGTAATTATGCCATTCCTGTATGAGAGCCGCCAGCACAAACGTACGAAGAGAGAGTCCCTTGACTCAGCACTGGCACTTCAGGAACTCGTAGAAATGGGTGTCAGCAATATTATTACTTTCGATGCTCATGATCCACGTGTTCAGAATTCCATTCCATTGCATGGATTCGACAATTTTAATCCGCCTTATCAGTTCATGAAAGCTCTGTTGCGGGCTGAGCCGGATCTTAAAGTTGACAAAGATCATCTGATGATCGTAAGTCCTGATGAAGGCGCTATGCATCGAGCTGTATACTTTTCAAATGTGCTTGGGGTTAATATGGGTATGTTCTACAAACGCAGAGATTACTCAACCGTAGTAAATGGCAAGAATCCGATCGTAGCACACGAATTTCTGGGAGATCGTATTGACGGAAAAGATGTCATCATCGTAGATGACATGATCTCTTCCGGTGAAAGTATGCTGGATGTCGCAAAACAGATCAAAGAACGTGGTGCAAACCGTGTATTTGTCTGCACCTGCTTCGGATTATTTACAGAAGGCTTCGAAAAATTTGATGACTTTTATAATAAGGGTTACATCGATCGTGTCATTACGACGAATCTGACCTATCTGCCGCCGGTAACAAAGGAAAAACCATATTTTGTTGTTGCAGATATGAGTAAATTTATCGCTCTGATCATCGATTCATTTAACCATGATATTACCATTGGACAGGTTCTTGACCCGACCAAAAAGATCCATCAGTTACTGGAATCACACAAAGCATAACTTACAGCTTATGACAGAAATGATCTGCCGAAACAAAATCACATATGATCCGTAATTTTATAATTGCCACAAGAAAAGCTGAGATAAGCGAGTAAGCATCGAAGCATTCTTGTGGCAATTGCATATAGCAGGATAATCATATTCTGTTTTAAAAATCTGTATATACCTTTCCATTTTCCAGTATCTGCCCTTTTGCCTGTGCAAGCTCAGATACAGTTACCAGCTGATATCCTTCCTGTTCAAGCTTCGGGATCAGTTCCAGTGCCGCATCAATCGTCTCTGTATAGATATCATGCATCAGGATGATATCACCATCTTTCACATCATTCATCACGTTATCTACCGTCTGCTGCACATTTCTGGTCTTCCAGTCAAGTGTGTCAATATTCCACAGGATCATTGGTTTTTCCGCATTTTCACGCAGGGCATCACTGACTGCACCATACGGCGGACGCATCACTGGCGCCTTGATTCCCGTTACATTTTTTATGTTCTGATCTGCCTGTGCAAGATCTTTTCGGATATCATCTCCACTCATTTTAGAAAGATTCGCATGTTCATAAGAATGGTTGCCAGTCTCACATCCATATTCTTTCATTCTCCTTACAGTATCCGGATAAGACGCAACATTTTTTCCCAGCATAAAAAATGTTGCATGCGCATTATACTGTTTTAATGCCTCCAGAAGATCCCCCGTTCTGGATCCCGGTCCGTCATCAAAAGTCAGTGCAACCATAGGTCTTGACGGATCCACCCGTTTTTCTCCTCTGGACAGCAGTTTTCCATTTTCATCAAATACACATTCAGCAAGGCCAATCTGCACCTTACCTGTCGACATTCTTCCGTCTTGATGGAAGAAATACTCCGAGTCATCCATTGTCATCCATCCCGTGACTGCAGCTCCGGACTCATTCAGATAGTAACTGTTATTATCATCCTGTACCCATTTTGATGTCTGAAGCACTCCATTCTCATCAAACAGATATTTCTTCTCACCGATCATCTGCCATCCGGTAGCTTTGATTCCTTCTTCATTCAGATAATATTGTTTTCCTTTGGAATTTACAAAACCATTTTTCATGTATGTGCCATCATATTTGCGGAATTTATTACCTTCCCAGTTACCCATTGGATTCTTCACGGTAAGGTTGCCGCTTTTCACATAAAAACGTACTTTTCTTTTCCATTCATTGTCCAGCTTTTCTGTAATCTTTTTATCCAGCTCTACTTTGATCGGATATATTCCCTCCTGTGTGGCATCTGCATTACATATGATCGTACATCCCTTTCCACCCTCAAGCTCCTCAATCAGATTCTGTACTGAATACGTCTTTTCCTTATTTAGAAAGATCTGATCCGGCTTCTTTCTTCCTGATTCTGCATTGATCTTTATCTGCATCTGCGGAAGATCTTCTCCCTGAATGATCTCCTGATTCTGAACCACGATCGTAAGTTGAACAGCACGATCCATCAAAATACGTATTTCTTTTTTCATAATCAAAACTGCACATAAAATAAGCAAAAGAGCAAGAACTCTTTTCACGGTTCTTACTCTTTTCCGGCTTTTTTTATGTCTTGCAATCCCCTCTTGCTTATTAGTCATATGTATATCACCCCTGCACTCGTATCACCATGATGTAATTCTTCTATGTAGGATAGCATACACTCTTTCAACTAATTAGGCAATTAAGGTATTCTTACAAATATATTAATTTTGAATTAAGAAATGACACGGACTCTTAATACATTGTTCACTTGCCGCAATTCCTCTGCAACACCCTCCGGTACTTCTGAGTCAACATCAATCATAGTATAAGCATATTTTCCCTTACTCTTATTCGTAAGGTCTGCAATATTCATATTATCTCTTGCAAGGATCTTTGTAAACTGACCGATCATGTTCGGAACGTTATGATGCAAAAGAAGGATTCTCGTATTGTTGCCGCGAAGTCCCATATCACAATCCGGATAATTAACCGAATTCTTAATATTGCCGTTCTCCAGATAGTTCATCAGCTCTTTTACTGCCATCTTCGCACAGTTATCCTCTGACTCTTCTGTTGATGCTCCAAGATGCGGAATTACGATTGCCCCTTTTACACCAGCAATCTCCGGTGTCGGGAAATCCGTTACATAATGTTTTACATGTCCGGATACCAGTGCATCAACCATAGCTTCCTCATCCACAAGTACATTTCTGGCAAAGTTCAGGACGACCACACCCTTCTTCATGAGGCCGATGGCATCCCGGCTGATCATACCTTTTGTACTGTCAAGTGCAGGAACATGTACAGTAATATAATCACACTGCTCATATAATTCATCCACATTCGTTGCATGGTGAACATTTCTGGAAAGTCTCCATGCAGAATCTACAGATACGTACGGATCATAGCCATAGACATCCATTCCCAGATGATCTGCAGCATTGGCAACCAGTACACCGATTGCACCAAGACCAATAACTCCCAGCTTCTTTCCCTGTAATTCACATCCTGCAAACGCTTTTTTAGCTTTTTCTGCATCCTTGGCAATATTGCCGTCTTCTTCATTCTCCTGAACCCAGCTGATACCGCCAATGATATCTCTGGACGCAAGAAGCATACCGGCAATTACCAGTTCTTTTACACCATTGGCATTGGCGCCTGGTGTATTAAATACAACAATCCCCTGCTCAGCACATTTTTCCAGTGGAATATTATTCACACCGGCTCCGGCTCTTGCAACAGCCTTCAGTTCCGGCGCAAACTCCATGTCATGCATGGCTGCACTTCTGACAAGAATTGCATCGGCAGTGTCCGGTGTACTTACCGGAGCGTAATTTTCTGTAAATTCTTCCAATCCTACGCCGGAGATTGGATTCAGGCAATGATACTTATACATGATTATAAATTCTCCTCTTCAAACTTCTTCATAAATTCAACCAGCTTTTCCACACCTTCGATCGGCATAGCGTTATAAATACTTGCACGCATACCGCCTACAGAGCGATGTCCCTTCAGGTTTTCCAGTCCGGCTGCTTTTGCTTCTTTTACAAATTTTGCATCCAGATCTGCATCTCCGGTTACAAACGGAACATTCATCAGTGAACGATCCTTTGGAACCACAGTTCCTTTAAACAGCCTGCTCTGATCAAGGAAATCATAAAGAATCTTGGCCTTCTGTTCATTTTTTTCTTTCATAACAGCAAGACCACCCTGCTTTTTCAGCCATTTGAACACTTTGCCACAGATATAGATTCCATATGCCGGCGGTGTATTATATAAAGATCCGGCATCCGCATGCGTCTTATATTTTAACATGGTCGGTGTACACGGAAGAACATCGTCCGTAATCAGATCCTCTCGGATGATCACGATAACCGTTCCTGCAGGACCTACATTTTTCTGTACTCCTCCGTATACAACACCATATTTGCTGACATCGATCGGTTCAGACAGGAAGCAGGAAGATACGTCTGCCACCAGTGTCTTTCCCTTAGTATTCGGAAGTTCTTTGTACTTCGTACCATAAATTGTATTATTTTCACAGATGTAAACATAATCTGCATCTTCAGATACCGGAAGATCAGAACAATCCGGAATATAAGAAAATGTCTTATCTGCAGAAGACGCCAGAATGTTTACTTTTCCATACTTTTCTGCTTCGGCTGCAGCCTTTTTTGCCCATTGTCCTGTAACAATATAGTCTGCCACGCCATTCTTCATAAGGTTCATCGGAATCATAGCAAATTGCTGAGATGCTCCACCCTGTAAGAATAATACTTTATAATTATCCGGAATATTCATCAGATCACGGATATCGGCTTCTGCTGTCTCAATAATCTCCTTGAACGCCTGCGAGCGGTGACTCATTTCCATTACCGACATGCCAGTTCCGTTGTAATCTAACATCTCCTCTGCCGCTTCTCTTAATACTTCCTCCGGCAATACCGCCGGTCCTGCTGAAAAATTGTACACTCTGCTCATAGTTGTTCCTCCAATTCCCTTCGTCGTATTTACTTTCTGTCTTCCAGGTCTTTTTCATCAAATGCTTCATTGATTGGTGCGCCTGGTGCAACCATCGGCCATACCTTGTCATCACAGTCGATCTGACAGTCAATGACAACAGGCCTTCCCAGTGTAAGTGCTCTGGAAAATGCATCCCTGAACTCTTCCTGTGTTGTAACACGGATACCCTCTGCTCCCATGGCCTCTGCAAGTTTTACAAAGTCCACCGCGTCATTGAGTACCGTTGCCGAGTAACGCTGTCCGTAGAAAAGATTCTGCCACTGGCGAACCATTCCAAGTACATGATTATTGATTACTACCTGAATGACTGGAATATTATGGCGTACTGCGGTAGCAATCTCATTCATATTCATACGGAAACATCCGTCACCTGCTATATTTACAACCGTCTTATCCGGCTTTCCGACTTTTGCCCCAAGGGATGCGCCAAGTCCGTATCCCATGGTTCCAAGTCCGCCTGATGTCAGGAATGTTCTTGGTTTTGTATATTTATAATACTGTGCGGCCCACATCTGATGCTGTCCAACCTCAGTTACGATAATCGCCTCACCTTCTGTCTGACGATAGATCTCCTCTACAATATATGGTCCTGTCAGAACATCCGGATGGTAAGACAGCGGATATCTTTCTTTGTATTCCATGATCTTTTCGATCCACTCAGAATGATTCAGCTGCTCCAGTTCCTGATTCAGAATGCCCAGTACTACTTTGATGTCACCGACAACACCGTCTGTAATGATCACATTTTTATTCATCTCTGCCGGATCCACATCAATCTGAAGGATCTTGGCGTTCTTGGCAAATTTCTTCGCATTGCCGGTCACGCGGTCACTGAATCTCGCACCGACTACGATCAGCAGGTCGCATTCACTGACTCCGTAGTTGGAAGTCTTGGTTCCGTGCATGCCAAGCATACCTGTATACAGCGGATCATCTCCCGGAAATGCTCCTTTTCCCATCAGGGAATCGGTCACCGGTGCATCCACCTTCTTCACAAATGTATAGAGTTCTTCACTTGCACCGGAAAGTACGGCTCCTCCGCCCACAAATATGTATGGTTTTTTTGCTTTGCGAATCATACGAAGTGCCGTCTGGATATCCTCCTGACATACATCTTTCCGTGGACATACCGGCTGTATCTCTTCTTTCCGGTACTCTGCCTTATTAGCAGTTACATCCTTTGGAATATCGATCAGTACCGGGCCCGGTCTTCCCTTTTTTGCAATCACAAAAGCCTTACGGATCGTGTCCGCCAGCTGTTTTACATCTTTTACAATAAAGTTATGCTTCGTGATCGGCATCGTAATTCCGGCAATATCAATCTCCTGAAAACTGTCCTTGCCAAGAAGAGAGACACCTACATTACACGTGATAGCAACAATCGGAATGGAATCCATATATGCGGTCGCAATTCCGGTAACCAGATTTGTTGCTCCCGGACCACTGGTCGCGAAACATACACCTACCTTACCGGTTGCCCTTGCATAACCGTCTGCTGCATGAGATGCACCCTGCTCGTGTGAGGTCAGGATATGTGTGATCTCATCGCTGTGTTTATATAACTCATCATATACATTTAAAATCGCGCCGCCCGGATACCCAAATACAGTATCTACGCCTTGTTCTTTCAGGCATTCGATCACGATTTCTGCTCCTGTTAACTGCATTTTCTCTTGTTCCCCTGTTCTATTATACTATTATTTAACTTTTGGTATTTCCAGAATTGCTCCTCTGTTGCCTGAAGTCACCATGGATGCGTATCTTGCAAGATATCCGGTTGTAACCTTTGGCTCTCTTGGCTGCCATGCTTCTTTTCTTCTTGCAAGTTCTTCCTCTGATACATCCAATTCAAGTTTCATGTTTGGAATATCAATCTTAATGATATCTCCCTCTTCAACCAGAGCGATCGGTCCGCCTACTGCCGCCTCCGGTGATACATGTCCGATGGATGCTCCTCTGGACGCTCCACTGAAACGTCCGTCTGTGATCAGTGCAACGCTGGAACCAAGTCCCATACCTGCTATCGCAGAGGTCGGATTCAGCATTTCACGCATACCCGGTCCACCCTTAGGTCCTTCATAACGGATTACAACGACATCTCCGGCAACGATCTTGCCGCCCTTGATTGCATCAATTGCATCCTCTTCACATTCAAACACTCTTGCCGGTCCTTCATGTACCAGCATCTCCGGAACAACTGCAGAACGTTTCACTACACTTCCATCCGGCGCAAGATTTCCCTTCAGTACGGCAAGACCGCCTGTCTGGCTGTATGGATTGTCGATCGGACGAATAACTTCCGGATTCTTGTTCACTGCATCCCTGATATTTTCACCAACCGTCTTTCCTGTTACTGTCATGCAGTCTGTGTGAAGAAGACCCTTTTTATTCAACTCATTCATTACAGCATACACACCGCCTGCCTCATTCAGGTCTTCCATATAAGTCGGGCCGGCCGGTGCCAGATGACAGAGATTCGGTGTCTTTTCACTGATACCATTTGCAAAATCAATCTCAAAATCCATACCGATCTCATGTGCGATTGCCGGGAGATGAAGCATACTGTTTGTAGAACATCCCAGTGCCATATCCACGGTCAATGCGTTCAGAATCGCATCTTCTGTCATGATATCTCTCGGACGGATATTCTTCTCCAGAAGTTCCATGACCTTCATACCTGCCTTCTTGGCAAGACGTATTCTCTCAGAATATACAGCCGGGATCGTACCATTTCCGCGAAGTCCCATACCAAGTACTTCTGTCAGACAGTTCATGCTGTTTGCTGTATACATACCGGAGCAGGATCCGCAGGTCGGACATACCTTATTCTCAAATTCACATAATCCTTCATCAGACAATGTCCCTGCCGCATTGGCTCCTACCGCTTCAAACATGCTGGAAAGACTTCTCTTCTGTCCCATGACATGACCTGCAAGCATCGGACCGCCGCTTACAAATATAGTCGGAACGTTTATTCTTGCTGCCGCCATCAAAAGTCCCGGTACATTCTTATCACAGTTCGGAACCATAACGAGGGCATCAAACTGATGTGCCATTGCCATCGCCTCTGTAGAATCTGCGATCAGATCTCTGGTTACCAGAGAATATTTCATTCCGATATGTCCCATTGCAATTCCATCGCATACCGCAATTGCAGGAAACATGATCGGTGTTCCGCCTGCCATGGCAACCCCCTGCTTTACCGCATTTACAATTTTATCCAGGTTCATATGTCCCGGAACGATCTCATTATAAGAACTGACGATACCGACCAGCGGACGGTTCATCTCTTCTTCTGTAAGCCCCAGTGCATTAAACAATGACCGGTGCGGTGCCTGCTGTTTTCCTTTTGTAACTGTATCACTTCTCATCTTTTTATATCCTTTCCTCTTCTATATCAATATATATAAACACATCTTCAGATATTCTCAGCAATCAGATCACCCATGCAGGCAGTTCCGACCTGTGTCTTTCCGTCCGACATAATATCAATCGTTCTGTATCCATCCTTCAATACTTTCTCTACTGCTTTTTCAATTGCATCTGCTTCCTGATCCAGATCAAAGCTGAAACGAAGCATCATTGCAGCAGACAGAATCGTTGCGATCGGATTGGCAATTCCTTGTCCTGCGATGTCCGGTGCTGAACCACCGCTTGGTTCATATAACCCGAATTTTGTCTCATTCAGACTTGCGCTGGCAAGCATACCGATAGATCCCGTCACCATACTGGCTTCATCTGAAAGGATATCTCCAAACATATTCTCAGTAAGCACTACATCAAACTGCTTCGGATCCTTTACAAGCTGCATCGCACAGTTATCAACCAGCATATGCTCAAGAGTCACTTCCGGATAATCTTTCGCGACTTCTTCAACCACTTTTCTCCAGAGTCTGGAGGAATCCAGCACATTTGCCTTATCAACACTGGTCACTTTTTTCCTGCGCTTCATCGCGATATCAAATCCCCGCTTTGCAATTCTGCGGATCTCATTTTCATTGTAAGTAAGAGAATCATACGCGGTCAGTACCCCATCTTCTTCCACCGTCTTTCTCTCCCCAAAATACAGACCACCTGTCAGTTCACGCATGATCATCAGATCAAATCCGCCTTCCGTGATCTCTTCTTTCAGCGGACATGCTCCCTTCAGTTCATCATACAAAATCGCCGGTCTCAGGTTTGCGAACAGATTCAACGACTTTCTGATCTTTAACAATCCGGCTTCCGGTCTTTTTGACGGTTCCAGCTGATACCACGGAGAAGTCTTCGCATCTCCTCCGATGGATCCCATCAATACTGCATCACATGCCTTTGCCTCTGCGATGGTCTCATCTGTAAGCGGAACGCCGTGAACATCTATCGAAGCACCGCCAAGCAAAAGCTGTGTATATTCACAGGTATGCCCATACACCTCTGCAACTTTATCCAGGACCTTCATTGCTTCCGTAACGATCTCCGGACCAATTCCATCTCCTTTAATCACACCAATTTTCAGATTCATGGTTCTCATCCTTCCTTAGAAAAAAATCTATAGCATTTATATTAGCCTATTTTCATACATGTTTCAAGACTTTAATTGAGTAAATTGTCATATTCTGACAGTTATTATATTTTTACTTGTATATCACTTATAATTCTCTTCAAATTGCACATACTATGTACATATTGATATTGAGGTGATCTTTTATGATTTTTCATGATGAAGAATTTCCAATCGGTTTTACAATGTCTCTGGCTCAACACCCGGATGTTCTGCGGCAATTTGCTTCCCTGTCAGCCGGTGAACAACAGCAGATTGTTGATGGTTCCCGAAAGATGAAAAGCCGCGAAGCGATGCAGAATTACGTAGAGAATCTGTTTCATTCATCGTCTGATATAAATTAACAGATGGCAAAACAGGACGATTACAGAGCACCATACCGGCTCCGTAATCGTCCTGTTGCTTTTTCTATTATTTGAACTGATTATCATACTTTTCAGTTTCCAGTATCTGATTTGCATTCTCAATCCGCTCTTTTGTCGGTGGCTCAATTCCTTCCAGCGAATACGTAAGTCCCAGTTCCTTCCATTTATATATTCCTAATGTATGATATGGAAGGATCTCAACTTTCTCAACATTATGAAGTGTCCGAATATAGTCACGAAGGCGGTTCAGATACACATCTTCATCACTTCTCTGCGGCACCAGCACATGCCGGATCCATACTGGTTTTCCGATGTCTGACAGATAATCGGCAAGCTCCAGTATATTGCGGTTGGTGTGTCCGGTCAGCATTCGGTGCTGTTCCTCATCCATATGCTTAAGATCAAGCATTACAAGATCTGTTACTTCCATCAGTTTCTGAAACTTTTGAAAATATGGTTCTTCTTTTGTAAATGGCTGCCCGCTTGTATCGAGCGTCGTATGAATTCCCTCTTCTTTTGCTTTTTGAAAGAGTTCTGTCAGAAAATCAATCTGAAGAAGCGGTTCTCCTCCGCTGACGGTGATACCACCCTTACTTCCCCAGTAGGTTCGGTATTTTACAGCCTTTGCAATCAGCTCATCCGCTGTATAAGGTGTTCCCGACTGCATATTCCAGGTGTCCGGGTTGTGGCAGAACTGGCAGCGCATTGCACAGCCGGAAGTAAATATCACATACCGGACTCCGGGACCGTCAACAGAGCCAAAGCTTTCCAGGGAATGTATATATCCCTTTGTCATCTCTTTGCTCCTTTATATTCTTGACTTCATATTATTCCTGGCATTCTACATATGATCGTGGCAGGTTCTCGCAATTACATCCAGCTGCTGTTCACGAGTCAGGTCAATGAACTTTACTGCATATCCGGATACGCGGATCGTGAAGTTTGCATATTCTGGCTTTTCCGGATGTTCCATTGCATCGATCAGTTTTTCTGTACCAAATACATTGACATTCAGATGGTGTGCCCCCTGATCGAAGTAACCATCCATCACATTTACCAGATTATCTCTTCTCTCCTCATCATTGTGTCCAAGTGCCCCCGGGCTGATGGTCTGTGTATTGGAGATTCCATCCAGTGCCAGCTCATATGGAAGCTTGGCTACAGAGTTCAGTGATGCCAGAAGACCATTCTTTTCTGCTCCATAAGATGGATTTGCACCAGGTGACAGTGGTTCTCCTGCTTTTCTTCCGTCCGGAAGTGATCCGGTAGCCTTACCGTATACAACGTTGGATGTAATCGTAAGGATGGATGTCGTTGGCTCGGAATTTCTGTAAGTATGGCATTTGTTCAGTTTATGCATGAATGTCTTCAGAAGCCAGATTGCCATATCATCTGCACGGTCATCATCGTTACCGTATCTTGGGAAGTCGCCTTCAATCTCAAAATCTACTGCGATACCATCCTCGTCACGGATTGGTTTCACCTTTGCATACTTGATCGCACACAGAGAATCGATTACATGTGAAAATCCGGCAATACCCGTTGCAAATGTACGTCTTACATTGGTATCGATCAGAGCCATCTCTGCTGCTTCATAGTTGTACTTGTCATGCATATAATGAATCATATTCAATGTATCTACATACAACTTGCTCAGCCATTCCATCATCTCATCATAACGCTCCATCACTTCATCATAATCCAGATATTCTGAAGTAATCGGCTTATATGCCGGTGCTACCTGCTGTTTGCTCTTTTCATCCACACCACCGTTGATAGCATATAACAGACACTTAGCCAGGTTGGCACGTGCACCGAAGAACTGCATTTCTTTTCCGGTCTGCGTTGCAGATACGCAGCAGCAGATTGAATAGTCATCCCCCCATACCGGACGCATCACATCATCATTTTCATACTGTACAGAACTTGTCTTCACAGAAATATATGCGGCGTATTTCTTGAAATTATCCGGCAGTTTGGAAGAATACAGAACAGTAAGGTTCGGTTCCGGTGCTGGTCCCATATTCTCCAGTGTATGCAGGAAACGATAATCGTTCTTTGTAACCATAGAACGTCCATCCTGTCCAAGTCCGCCCATTTCCAGAGTCGCCCATACCGGATCACCGGAGAACAACTCATTGTAAGAAGGAATTCTTGCGAACTTCACCATACGGAACTTCATAACCATGTGATCGATCAGTTCCTGAGCCTCGGCTTCTGTAATCTTGCCTGCTTTTAAATCTCTTTCAATATATATATCGAGGAAGGTCGAGATACGGCCAACACTCATAGCCGCGCCATTCTGGGTCTTAATAGCTGCAAGATATCCGAAATACAGCCACTGTACTGCCTCACGGGCATCCTTTGCAGGCTGTGAGATGTCATATCCATAAGCAGCCGCCATGACTTTCATATCCTGCAGTGCATGAATCTGATCCGCAACCTCTTCACGAAGACGGAAGTCTGTTCCCTTCATACCATGTCTTGCATAACGTTCGAAGTCATACTGCTTCTTCTCAATCAGGAAATCAATACCGTACAGCGCTACCCGGCGATAGTCACCAACAATACGTCCTCTTCCATAGGTATCCGGAAGACCAGTGATGATTTTATTGTGTCTGGCTTTTTTCATCTCCGGTGTGTATACATCAAATACCCCCTGATTGTGTGTCTTGTGATACTTTGTAAAGATCTCATGTATCTTTTCACTCGGTTGATATCCGTAAGTAATACAAGCCTGCTCGGCCATCTTGATTCCTCCATATGGCATAAATGCTCTTTTCAGAGGTTTATCTGTCTGAAGACCTACCACTTTTTCCAGATCTTTTAACTCTTCATTGATGTAACCTGCACCATATGCAGTCAGTCCGGATACAACTTCTGTCTCCATATCCAGAACGCCGCCCTTTGCGCGCTCCTCCTTTTGCAGTTTCTGCAGTTCATCCCATAAGGTGTTCGTTGCCTCTGTCGGACCCTCTAAAAAAGATTCGTCCCCGTCATAAGGTGTATAGTTGTCCTGAATAAAGCTGCGGACATCTACAGAATTTGTCCAGTTTCTTCCTTTGAAACCAGCCCACTGTTCAAACTGTGCCATTTTAGCTTCTCCTTCCTCTTTCTCTTTTTCTTTTGCGACGACAGTATAGCATCCTGTGAAATAAATATCAAGCGGATTAGCGAGAATATCTCTCATAAGCGTCTATGTATCTGATTTTGTGCAATTTCATCAAAAAAAGAGAACCATTATAGGTTCTCTTCCCTTTTTTCTGCTCTTTTGTTCGTCAAAATATACAATCTCTCTTATTCTGCAGATGCTTTCTCAACCTGAGCGATCGCTGCCTTCTGCATTGGGATACGACAGTTTCTGTTACTTCCGAATTCCACAATCACATCTTCTTCACTGATGTCGATGATCACTCCATAGAAACCGCTGGTTGTCAGAACAGTATCGCCTACTTCCATCTCAGCGATCATTGCCTGAACTCTCTTCTGCTCTTTTTTCTGTGGTCTGATAAAAATAAACCAGAAACCTCCAAAGATTAACGCATATACTGCAATCAGTAATACCATACTGCCGCCTGAACTCTGTGATGCTAATGAAAACATAACTAATAATTCCTCCTACATTTCTTTAAACACTATTGCTATCATACACAAAAATAGACATTTCATCAAGCTATTTTTCTAATTCCGACGATTATTCATAAAAATTTTATTGATTTTTCTCCGTAACCCCGGCAATTTTCTTTTCTTTATACTCTCTGTAGCAGCCCTGCTCAATTGCATCCCGTATCTCCTCCATCATCGTGTTATAAAAATACAGATTATGAAGTACACAAAGACGCATTCCCAACATTTCCTTTGCTTTCAGCAAATGACGGATATACGCTCTGGAATAATGACGGCATGCCGGGCACTGACATCCCTCTTCAATCGGTCTGTCGTCCAGTTCATATTTCGCATTAAAAAGATTCAGCTTCCCATGGTTGGTATACACGTGTCCATGTCTTCCGTTACGACTCGGATATACACAGTCAAAAAAGTCAACTCCCCGGTCCACCGCTTCCAGAATATTGGCAGGTGTACCGACACCCATCAGATAGGTCGGCTTGTTTTCCGGAAGATGCGGTACAACGGCATCGAGGATACGATACATCTCATCATGAGTCTCCCCGACTGCCAGTCCACCGATTGCATATCCATCCAGATCCAGTCCGGCGATCTCATCCGCATGGCGAACCCGGATATCCTCATAGATTCCACCCTGATTGATTCCGAAAAGCATCTGTTGCCTGTTAATCGTATCCGGTAGAGCGTTCAGTCTCTCCATCTCATTTTTACATCGTACAAGCCATCTCGTTGTCCGATCAACCGATTTCTCAATATACTCTTTATCGGCCACACTGGAAGGGCACTCATCAAATGCCATCGCAATCGTCGATGCAAGATTCGACTGAATCTGCATGCTTTCTTCCGGTCCCATAAAGATCTTCCGTCCATCCACGTGAGAATTAAAATATACGCCCTCTTCCTTAATCCTTCGAAGTCCTGCGAGCGAAAACACCTGGAATCCACCGGAATCCGTCAGAATCGGCTTGTCCCAGTTCATAAACTTATGAAGACCTCCAAGCTTCTTCACCACTTCATCTCCCGGCCGGACATGAAGATGGTATGTATTGGAAAGTTCCACCTGCGTCTTGATCTCCTGCAGATCTGTCGTCGCTACTGCACCTTTTATAGCTGCAGCAGTTCCGACATTCATAAATACAGGGGTCTCAATGACCCCATGTACCGTATGCAATCTGCCTCTTTTCGCAAGACCATCTTTCTTTAACAATTCATACATGATCTTATCCTCAACTTTAATTTCAATTAAAAATGTACCACTACCGGTGTTCCGGCTGATATCAGATTATACAACTGTGCCGCCGCATCCGTTGGCATATTCACACATCCGTGAGAGCCGTTGGTCTGATATCTGGAACCTCCAAAGGAAGCCTGCCACGGTGCATCGTGGAATCCGATTCCTCCATTAAATGGCATCCAGTATTTTACCGGAGTCTCATATTCATAAGTCCCATCCGGCCTCTTCGTTCCCCTCAGAGTCTGATTCAGCGCTTTATAAGCCAGAGAATATACACCCTGTGGAGTCGCATTTCCCCTGTTCGGATTACCGGTAACTACACCTGTCTGCAATACAACCTGACCATTCTGCACAAAATACATCACCTGATTCGTCAGATCCACTTCTGCATAGGTGCCTCCAACATCATTACCTTCATGGCTGGCTGCACGGCTGGAATAATTCGGTTCCCTGGTAACCGTCTCTGCATTCTGTATATTCGCGATCAAAGCATTGTACTCCGCCTCCTGATCGATCTGCCATCCATATCCTCCTCCGGAAACGGTAACCGTATTGCCCGTAGCTGTTACAAACGTTCTCTCCTTGCCTTTCGTATTATACTTCTCTGCCAGCGACTGAATATAAGCTCTTACAGATGCTTCATCAAACGTTACCTGCATCTCGCCATCTACTTTCACCCACTGTGAGATTACAGACGAATCCACAACTTCCGTATATGGATTAAAGTCATATGTAACACAGGCGCCAAGATAACTGTTCATGGCCTCTGTCGCCTCAATCACTTCTTTGGAATCCGAAACATACTTCGGTGCATAATAACACCCGGTTTCCGTCAGATCAAGCTCTGACCGGAATCCATTAATCGCCTCTTTAACTGCATTATCAAAAATTTCCCGGTCAATCTGTGTTCCGATCACTTCCGGAACTACTACGAACTGATCCGTCTGAAATTCCGGATGTGCATCCACAGATGCCGTCTGATTCTCTTCTTTAAGGCACTCCAGATTCTCAATCAGCCGGTCCAGTGCACTTTCATCATATTCTACCCCTACTTCAGCCTCAATATTCTCTTCATTCCACAAAGACTGAATCCAGAAAAGATTATTCTGCTGCTTTGCCAGCTTCTTAAGCTGATCTCCGGGTACATATTTCAGTGAGATGTCCGTGCCGTCAATCTGTTCCTGATCTCCATCAGATTCTTTCAACGTCAATTCATAATCCGCAACCTGCTTTTCCATGTAGGCTTCTACCTGTTCCACACTTTTCATTGATACATCGGTTCCGTTAATCTTTGTTGAAAACATGAAATGATGATTAAAATATATTGCAAATCCGGCATAGACAAGAATCAGTACTCCGATTATGACTGCTGCAATGACAGCCGCTTTTTTCTTTCCGCTTTTCTTTACCGGAACCTTTTCAGAAGGCATCTCCTCCTCATCCGGCGTCACCTCGTCTTCCTCATATTCTTCGTCCTGCATTGCTTCATCTTCCTCATATTCTTCTTCATAGTCATCCTCGGAGACACCTTCGAATTCCTCATCATCAAAATTTCCAACGTCAATATCCGTATCTGCATCAAGCTCCAGATCATCGTTCAGACTCTGAACATCCCGATAGATCTCTTTCATCGTCTCTTCGATGATCTCATCAGCATTTTTCTCTTTATCTCCCATTATAATACTCCTCTTGATAAGCTTACACATATCTATAGATTTTTATACTTTTTCATTATAATATGCATATATTCAAAAGTACAGGAAAAAAACCGAAAAAATTCATTAAGATTTCCGTCACATTTGATCATTGCAGGTTTTTATTCTATTATATATAATAAAATCATCTTTACAAGAAGGAGATTTACATACTATGGCAGGATCAACTTATGGAACTCTATTCACAATTACTACCTGGGGAGAATCCCACGGTCCGGCGCTCGGTGTTGTCATCGACGGATGTCCGGCCGGTATTTCTCTTACAGCCTCCGATATACAGATATACCTCAACCGGCGCAGACCCGGACAAAGCAGCTTTACAACCGCACGTAAGGAGGCCGATGAAATCGAGATACTTTCCGGCGTCTTTGAAGGACGTACAACAGGTACTCCGATTTCACTGATCGTTCGTAATACCGATCAGCGTTCTCATGATTACAGCAAGATCATGAACTGCTACCGTCCCGGACATGCCGATTATACCTTCGATGCCAAATACGGTTTTCGCGATTACCGCGGAGGCGGCCGCACTTCCGGAAGAGAAACCATCGGGCGTGTTGCCGCAGGCGCTGTTGCTTCCCGGATTCTGGATCAGCTTGGCATACACCTTACCGCATACACCAGGTCCATCGGCGATATTAGCATTCCTGAATCAGAGTACAACTATCAGGATATCGCCAATAATCATCTGTATATGCCAAACTGCGATTATGCCAAAAAGGCATCTGCATATTTGAAACAATGCATGGAACAAAAAGATTCCGCCGGAGGAATCATTGAGTGCGTGATAGACGGAGTTCCGGCCGGAATCGGAGAACCTGTATTTCAGAAGCTCGATGCCTCTCTTGCAAAAGCAATTATGTCCATCGGCGCCGTAAAAGGAGTCGAGATCGGTGACGGATTCCGGGCTTCCCTTGCAAATGGAAGTACCAATAACGATGAATTCCAGGCGGATCACGGTCAAATCAGCAAAGTGACGAATCATTCAGGCGGAGTACTCGGCGGTCTGAGCGACGGAAGCCGGATCATTCTGCGTGCAGCGATCAAGCCAACGCCATCTATTGCCCGCAGTCAGAGTACCGTGGACTCTTCCGGTAATAACATCAGCATCGAGATTACCGGAAGGCACGATCCAGTCATCGTTCCCCGTGCAGTAGTCGTTGTCGAATCTATGGCCGCTGTCACTCTGGTGGATCTGCTGATGCAGAACATGACTTCCCGAATTGATTATCTGAAAGACTTTTATTCTTAATCACAGCTCAAAGTCATAAAGGGATTGTTGCAACAATCCCTTTATATATTCCATTTATTATATGCGGAAGCATCCTCCTCCGATAAACTCTCTAAGCAGAGAATTCACCGGCACGGTCTCGCTGCCAATCCCCACAAAATAATCCAGAAATTTCAAGAGTCTTTTCGCTTCCAGATATTCCGGACAGTCACGCTCAATTCCAAATAGTTGTGCCTCTACATATGGTTTCAGAACTGCAAGCTCATAGATCAGAGCCGAATTGAACATCACATCCGCTTCTTCCTGATATGGGAAGATATTTTTTTCTTCTCCGTTTCTGACAGACTCCCACATCCGGATCGTTTTCTTCGCAGATGCGCCTCTGGTTCTGGCATCCCGGACAATTCGGCGGATCAGACGTCCATCAGTCGTCGGAATCCGGTTATGTTCATCTATATTTAGTTGTGTGAGCGCACTGATATAGATTTTAAATTTATTGGCATCTGCAAGGCTTCTGGTCAATTTGGGATTCAGACAATGAATTCCTTCGATGACCAGAACATCATTTTCTCCCAGCTTCATCTTCTGATTTCCATATTCCTTATGCCCTGTCACGAAATTAAAGGTTGGGATCACCACTTCTTTTCCATCCAGTAATTCCTGCAGCTGTCGGTTGAACAGCTCCACATCCACCGCCTCCAGACATTCAAAGTCCGGATTACCGTTCTCATCTTTCGGATTATCTTCTCTCTCTACAAAATAATTATCTACCGCAATGGGATGCGGAATCATTCCATTGGCACGAAGCTGTATAGAGAGCCGGTGGGAAAATGTCGTCTTTCCGGAAGAAGACGGACCTGCAATCAAGATAAATTTTACATCCTTGCGGGCTGTAATCTGTCCTGCAATCTCTGCAATCTTCTTTTCCTGCAATGCCTCCTGTACCAGTACCACTTCATGCACATCACTTCTGGTAATCTTGTCATTCAGATCTCCGACCGTTTCAATTCCCTGCATGTCACCCCATTTTACCGATTCCTTCAATACCTGGAACAGCTTATTCTGAGGTTCAAACGGAGGAACAGTCTCCGGTTCGTTTTGTGTCGGCATCTGAAGTACGAATCCCTCATCATACAGATATAGTTTAAAATACTTCAGATAACCTGCACTTGGCACCATATATCCGTAATAGTAATCTTCAAATTCATTCATGCTGTAGATATTGACTTTCGACACTCTCCGGTAACGGAACAGACGCTCCTTATCGTACATTCCATATTGTCCAAATCTGGCGATCGCATCATCAGTATGGATGGATGTCTTCTGAATCGGCAGGTCCTGTTCCACCATATCACGCATTCTCGCCTCCACACGATCCAGAAATTCCTGATTCAGAACAATATTTCCTTCAATGGTACAGTAATATCCTTTGCTTACGGAATAATGAATCCTGACTTTATCAATATTCCGGTGTTCTGCTACATCGTATACCGCTTTTACCAGCATCAGATTCATACTTCGCTTATAAGTCTTATGACCAATAGAATCTCCGGTTGTCTCGAAGCAGATCGTACAGTCAGAATTTACTGTTTTGAATAGTTCCTGAAGCCTGTCATTGACAAAAACCAGCACAATATCGTGTGCGTAGTTTTTCTGATACTCCTCTGCAATCTGACGGTACGTTGTCCCCTCCTCATACTGTCGGATCTCATTTCCAATCTGAACATGATACATATTTCCTGCCATAATATTCCCCCTTTATATCTGACAATTACAAGATTACATATGGATGCTGAACCGGTGCTCCGATGATCTGAACATTTTCCAGATGGGCTTCCAGATATCGTTTCATATCCTCTATAAATATATGCTCAATTCCGTAATGTCCTGCATCGATGATGGCAAGTCCCTGCGCTTTTGCATCAATTCCTTCATGATGTCCGATATCTCCGGTAACCAGAACATCCGCCCCCTTTTCAATCGCTGCAGAGATCACACTCTTCCCGGATCCCGGACAGATAGCCGCACGACGGATCAGGGCATCCATATCCCCGAAAGCAATCACACCCGGAAGCTGAAACACCTCCTTCACCCTGTCACAGTATTCCTTCAATGTGACCGGTTCTTTAAGGTCTGCAACCCTTCCGATACCTTCCGTCACAGATCCGTCACCGGTTTCCTCTGTACAGGTAACCTCCAGCACCTGTGCGTTTTCATATCCCATCATCTTCCCCGACAATTCTGCCATTCCCTTCACATCATAATTGGTGTGCATGGCATAACAGGAAATATCATTCTGTATCAGTCGGAGAATTCTTTTTCCGATAAAATCACGGTTATTGATCTGCTTCAATGCACCGAAGATCATCGGATGATGTGTGACCAGCATATCCGCATGGCAGCTGACGGCTGCATCAATCACTTCATCCGTTGCATCCACTGCCAGATAGATCTTCTGTACCTCCTTATCATCCCTTCCCACAAGAAGTCCCACATTGTCCCAGCTCATTGCATACGCGCGGGAATACGTCTGTTCTATGACCTCCATGATCTCTTTACAAAGCATTACATCTACTCCTTTTCGTCTGTCTGTTATGGATAGTAATTCAGAGCTTCCTTTACCATTTCCATCTCTGTTTTCAATTCTTCCATTCGGCTGAAAGCACTTTCGCTGTTCTTATGCTTCATAAGCTGACAGAATACACTTTCCTTGATCTGAAGCTCACGCTTCAGATATTTTTCAAGAACCGGATGCTGATTCCTCAGAAGGCATCGTCCATACAGATATTCGCAGGCAGTGTAGTCTTCCGCCTCTCCATGAACAACACGCATCATTGGATAATATTTTCCATCCTCTTCCACCATATCTTCCTGTATGATCCGGTATCCGTGTTCATTCAGATATCTTCGGACCCTTTGAATCTCCGACTGTGGCTGCAGTACAAATGAAGTAATCGTATCCGCCACTTCTTTTCCCTCCGTCAGGATCCGGATGACCAGACCTCCGCCCATACCGGCCGCGATCATCGTATCCACTTCTCCCGGAGCGACCGCAGCAAGTCCATCGGATAATCTCGTTTCAATCTGCTCCTTCAGTCCGTGTCCGATGATGTGCATCTTCGCTCTCTCCAACGGTCCTTTGTTAATGTCCATCGCGATCACATGAGAAGCTATCCCCTGCTGTACCAGATAGATCGGTATGTATCCATGATCGGTTCCGATATCGGCAACAGAGGCGCCCTCTGTCACCAGACCCGCAACCGCATAAAGTCTTTTTGATAGTTCCATAGGCGCCTCTTTCTTAATCCAGATAATCTCTTAATTTTCTGCTGCGGCTCGGATGACGCAGCTTACGAAGTGCTTTCGCCTCAATCTGACGAATACGCTCACGGGTAACGTCGAATTCTCTTCCAACCTCTTCCAGTGTACGGGCACGGCCGTCATTCATACCAAAGCGAAGTCTGAGTACTTTCTGCTCTCTCTCTGTCAGTGTGTCCAGAACCTCATCCAACTGCTCTTTCAGAAGTGTCTGTGCGGCCGCCTCTGCCGGAACCGGCACATTATCATCCTGTATGAAGTCACCCAGATGACTGTCCTCTTCCTCTCCGATCGGAGTCTCAAGAGATACCGGTTCCTGAGAAATCTTGAGGATCTCACGCACTCTTTCTACCGGCATGTCCAGCTCTGCCGCAATCTCTTCCGGCGTAGGTTCCCGTCCGAGTTCCTGTAAAAGCTGTCTGGAAACACGGATCAGCTTGTTGATCGTCTCTACCATATGCACCGGGATACGGATGGTTCTTGCCTGATCTGCGATCGCTCTTGTGATCGCCTGGCGGATCCACCAGGTTGCATAAGTACTGAACTTAAATCCTTTATGATAATCAAACTTTTCCACAGCCTTGATCAGACCCAGATTTCCTTCCTGAATCAGATCCAGGAAAAGCATTCCGCGTCCGACATAACGTTTTGCTATACTGACTACCAGACGAAGATTCGCTTCTGCAAGACGCTTCTTGGCATCCTCATCTCCGTCTGCCATTCTTTTTGCAAGTTCTACTTCTTCTTCTGCCGTCAGAAGAGGAACCTTGCCAATCTCTTTCAGATACATACGTACCGGATCTTCTATGCTGATTCCGTCCGGAACAGACAGATCAATCTTCTCCACGTCAATATCATCTTCCTCAGATATCACAATGTCATCCGGTATATCATCATCGTCATCATTACTGATACGCAGTACATCAATATTATTTGCCTCAAGATAGTCGAATACCTTTTCCATTTTTTCGGAATCTAATTCCATATCCGCAAAAACATCATTAATCTCCTGAATTTCCAGAATACTCTTTTTCTTCTTTCCAAGTGCAACTAACTCTCTTAATTTTTCCTGGAATTTCATTACATTTTCATCCATGTATTGTCCATCCTCTCATTGCTTGTTTATATTTTATCCTTAATTAATAGAAATATGCAGTGCCTTAAGATCCTGCAATTCTCTTTTGGCGTTCATCAGCCTCTGCAGTCCTTTCATATCTGTCGGATCCAGATGCTTCGTTGCTTCTTCGATGCTGTGATTCTTTACCCGAAGAATCGTCTCCTGCAGAGCTTTCTCCTGTTCACGCACAGTCGTAAGTTCCTTGATCCTGGTGTGAAAAAGACCCGCAACCTCCCGGTGTTCTTCTTCATCCGTAAAATGATTCATAATCTGTGCCGGATTGACCTCATGTCTTTCGTACTGTTCGTATAAGAGTCCTGCAACCGTCCGATACAGCCCCTCTGTAAAATCCTCCGGTGTAATATACTTCTCAATCTGCCGGAAGATATCTTCACTCTCGATCAGCCAGGTGAGAAGGATCTTCTGGGATACCAGAATTCCATCTTCCTTCTTCTTTTCCTTACCAACCGTCTGCCTGGGTCTGGATGCCGGCGTTGCAAGCCCTGTCTGAACTGCCATTCTGCCAACCAGCTTTCTGAGGTCTTCATATCCTACATGATACGCTTTCGCCACGGCTTCTATGTAATTATTACGCTCAATCTCCTCATCGAACTGTGTAAGCCGCCTTGCAACTTCCTTCATGAAGTCTGTCTTGCCTTCCGGAGAAGTCATATCATAGTCACGCTCCAGGATTTCCAGACTGAACATAAAACCATTTCTCGCCTGATGGATTCTTTCTTCAAATGCTTCCGCTCCCAGATTTTTGATAAACTCATCCGGATCTTTATACGGTTCCATTCGAATAATCCTTGCAGTAATCCCCGCCTCCTTCAGAATCGGAAGTGCTCTGAGGGCTGCTTTCGTTCCGGCCCCATCACTGTCATAGGTAAGATATACCTCCTGCACATATCGCTTGATCAGTGAAGCATGTCCGGAAGTAAGCGCCGTTCCCAGCGATGCCACGGCATTGGTGAATCCCGCCTGATGAAGCGATATCACATCCATATATCCTTCACACAGAAGAAAATACGGCTTCTTTGTGCTTCTTGCCCGGTTGAGACCATACAGATTCCGGCTTTTGTCAAATATCATCGTCTCCGGCGAATTCAGATACTTTGGTTTTGCGTCTCCCATAACACGTCCACCAAATCCGATGACTCTGCTGTTGGCGTCCATGATCGGGAACATCACCCGGTTCCAGAACTTGTCATATACCCCCTGTTTTTCATCAATCGTGATCAGCCCCGCTTTTGCGATCATATCATCCTTATATCCCTTCGACTTGAGATACCGGTACAGATCGTCACTGTATTTGTTCGAATATCCCAGCCCGAATGCCTTGATCGTATCATCTGTGAGCTCTCGTTTTTTGAGGTATGCAAGCCCCTGTGCTCCCTGTGCTCCCTTCAGCTGTGCATAATAATACTGTGCGGCAGCCTTGTTGATCTCCAGAAGGATCGCCCTGGTATCTGCACGCTCTTTTGCTTCTTTGGAATATTCCTCTTCCGGAAGTTCCACTCCCGCACGATCTGCCAGATATTTCAGAGCCTCAACAAATGTATAGTTCTCGTATTCCATCAGAAATGTAAATACATTTCCTCCGGCTCCGCAGCCAAAACAATAGTACATCTGCTTCTGCCTGCTGACAGAAAAGGACGGGGACTTCTCATTGTGAAACGGACACAGTCCAAAATAAGAATTTCCCTTTTTCTGAAGCTTTACGTAGCTTGATATCACATCCACAATATCATTTCTGGATCTTACTTCTTCAATTATTTCATCAGAATAATACATATAAAATCTCCTCATATATAATATTCGACAAAACCATCTGATTTCCTTTAATATTTCCAGGATTCCGGAACAAAATATTCTTCAAACTTTTTCACAGCATATGTATCCGTCATTCCCGCGATATAATCACACACCGTCTGTTCCAGGGTAGCCTTTCCGGCTTCCATATTACTTTTGAACTGCTCCGGCAGCAATTCTTCATGCCGGATATAATATTCATACAGATTCGTGATCATATTGATTGCTTTTGATTCTTCGCCCTTAGCCACCGGATTCTCATAGACGTGTTCGAACAGGAATCGGCGAAGCCCCATCACTGCCTCACGTATCCCGGGTGACATTCTGATCTCCGGCTGATCCATGCTGCTGATAATCACATCGTGTATCATCGTATCCAGTCTGACTCTGGTCGTCGGCCCAAGAATACTCCGGTACTCCCAGGGAATATCCTCCTCTTTCAGGATTCCTCCCCTGATCGCATCATCAATGTCATGATTGATATAGGCAATCTTGTCTGAAAGCTGCACGATCTGTCCCTCCAGTGTATGTGGTGTGCCGCTGGTCTTATGATTGCGGATCCCGTCTCTGACCTCCCATGTCAGATTCAGGCCCTCTCCCTGCTTTTCCAGGCATTCCACAACTCTGACACTCTGCTCATTGTGCCTGAATCCGGTCGGACACACAGCATTCAGGGCCCGCTCTCCCGCATGTCCGAAAGGTGTGTGCCCCAGATCATGTCCCAGCGCGATTGCTTCTGCCAGGTCTTCATTCAGACGCAATGCCTTTGCAACAGTCCTCGCATTCTGAGACACTTCAAGCGTATGGGTGAGTCTCGTTCTGTAGTGATCTCCCTTCGGAAGCAGAAATACCTGTGTCTTCTGTTTCAGGCGCCGGAAGGACTTGCAGTGAAGAATACGGTCCCGGTCTCTCTGATATACCGGACGTATATCACATTCTTCCTCCTTCCGCTCCCTTCCCATCGACTTGCTGCTCAGAGAAGCATAAGGACTCAGATATTCCAGTTCTCTTGCCTCCAGCTGTTCTCTGATCGTCATGCGCGGTCGCTCCTTTCCTGTTCCAGACGTGCTTCAATCGCCTCTACTACCGTTTCAAGCACTTTAATTCTTGCATAATATTTACAGTTTCCCTCTACAACGATCCATGGAGCTTTCGGTGTAGATGTCCGGATCAGCATCTCATTTACCGCTTCTTCATACTGATCCCACTTCTCCCGGTTTCTCCAGTCCTCATCCGTAATTTTCCATTGTTTTTCCGGATTCTGCTGTCTCGCCTTGAATCTTCGCTCCTGCTCATCCCTGTCAATCTGCATCCAGAACTTCAGAACAATTGCTCCTGCATCCGTAAGATCTCTCTCCATATCATTGATCTCTTTATAAGCCCTCTGCCATTCCTGCTTTGTACAGAAACCTTCAATTCGCTCAACCATCACCCGTCCGTACCAGGTACGGTCAAATATCGTAACGTGTCCTGCTTTTGGCATATCGGTCCAGAAACGCCACAGATAATGGTGCGCCTTTTCTCTCTCCGTCGGAGAAGCCGTCGGATGAACCACATATCCTCTGGGATCCATCTTTCTCGTCAGACGCTTGATCGCTCCGCCTTTTCCTCCTGCATCCCATCCTTCAAAACCGATCACAACCGGAATCCTTTTCCGGTACAGCTCTCCATGGAGCAATTCCATCCGCTTCTGCAGCTCCATCAGCCGCTTCTTATATTCCTCTTTTGAGTAGGACAGACTCAGATCAGCTTTTGCAAGAATGGATTCCCTCTGATCCCGTTCCTGTTCCGGCCCTTCCTGACCGGACGCCTCTCGTTCTACTTCCGGATTCTCTGTCCCCCGATCTTGCTGTACCTTTTCCTGTTCCATTCTCTCTTTTACCAGCTTCACCTGTTCTTCCAACCGGTCAGCCACGACAGCATAGATTCTGGCGGTCGCATATCTTCGGTCTGTTGCCTCCACAATATGCCACGGTGCATACTGTGTATCCGTCCGGTTCAGCATCTCTTCATTCATTGCCTGATACTTTTCAAACTTCTGATTCCGTTTCCAGTCCCCCTTGCTGACTCTCCACGCGGTTTCCGGAGATTCCGAAAGTCTTTCAAACCTTCGCTTCTGCTCTTCCTGATCAATCGCCAGGAATATCTTGATGATCACCATTCCGTCTGCTGTCAGCTGCTCTTCAAAAGCACAGATCGACTGAAACGCCCTGTCAAGATCTTTCTTTTTCGTCTTCTTATCAAACCGATCCACCAGAACCTTCCGGTACCAGCTGCTGTCATAGATTGCAATCCTGCCCTTTTCCGGAAGCTTTGTCCAGAATCTCCACATAAAAGGATGCATCTGCTCCTCTTTCGTCTCATTCTTCACAGCATATACTTCAAATCCTCTCGGATCCAGCGCCTGAATCAGTTCTCCGATCTGCAGTCCCTTCCCGGAGGCACCATATCCTTCAAAAGCGATCATAACCGGAATCCCAAGACTTCTGCACTCCCTCTGAAGTCTTCCGATCCTGGCCTCAAGTTCCACCATCTTCTCCTTATATTCCGACTTTCCCATCGACTTCGTAAGATCCAGCTTCTCTAACATCATCCATTCCTCCTCGCTATGAAACACTTCCTTTAATTTCCGTCTTAATCCGTTTTAGTAACCCTTTCCTTTATTATACACTATATAATACTTCATTCATACAAAATCACACAAAAAAACCCAAGCTATTGCTTGGGTTTACTGCGGAAGATGGGACTTGAACCCACACGATCGCATTGATCACAAGATCCTTAGTCTTGCTCGTCTGCCAGTTCCGACACTTCCGCATTTGTCTGTCGCTCTCGCGCTGACGAAATATATAATACATCACTCATTCAAAAATGTCAACAAGTATTTTACATTTTTTTATTATTTTTCAAAATCTTTTTTCGGATGTAGGAAAATGTTTTTTCTTCTCCCTCTTCTGCCAGCATTTTAAGCAGCTTATGTAACAGAGCCGCAGTCTCCGGATGGATCATATTGCCCAGCTTTGCCGCACCCTGCTCATAATATTCCAGGGGATGAGAATCTCTGTACTGATCTCCCTGATAAGTCTTGGAAGCCGCGATCCGGTCCATAAACATCTCAATGACATATCTGGTTGGCATCTTCTGCCCCACGATTCCCTCCTCCGGATTCACACTGTAATCAATCCAATACTCATAATGATGCTTATTTCTTCCTTTATGATGAAGCCACGCCTTCGAATATCCGGTAGCCTCCCGTTCTGCATTATTCGGACTTCTGTTGCCCTGATAGTATCTGCATCCCACCCAGAACTCTGTCGGTGAATATTTGGACAGATCATGGAGCAGTCCCTGTCTGTATAACCCCACCTTAAAACAATGTTTCATTACCAGATATTTATGATGATTAATTGTACGCAAATGCTGCCATGCTTTCATAATTGCCTCATTCCACTTTCCAATTCTCTACCGGGCGATCATAACCATAATCGTCCTCTCTTTAATATCAATGATACGCTGACCCTCCAGCAATACAGGTTCATCAAGAACACCCTCATCTGTAGATGCCATCAGATACCATTTTTTCCCCTTTGGCAATGCCGGGATCGCAAAGGAATGCTCCAGCCAATGCATATTATAAGCAACAAACCAGTCTTCACTGTCCATATATGCGCCACTGTAATATACACCAAGCTGTCTGCTTGATACCTCTGACTGCACCTGCCATGCATTTTCCCCATGATAAGACACATCCGGCACTCCACAGGATGAACGGTCGATTCCCAACAGTTCTTTTTCCGGTGCAAAGATCGGATACTTCTTGCGGATGTGGATCAGGTCGCGGACAAACTCATACAGCTCTTTTTCTTTCTCCAGTTTTTTCCAGTCCAGCCAGCCAATTGGATTATCCTGACAATATGCATTATTATTGCCTTTCTGCGTATTTGCAAACTCGTCTCCTGCAAGAATACACGGCGTACCCTGAGACAGAAGCACCAGAAAATATGCATTGCGAATCTGTTTTTTTCGAAGCTCCAGAACCGCCTTTTTCCTTGTCGGCCCCTCCGCTCCACAGTTCCAGCTGAAATTATAATCCGAACCATCCCGGTTATTTTCTCCATTGGCTTCATTATGCTTTCCGTCGTATGATACCAGGTCATTAAGAGTAAATCCATTCTGACCGGAAATACTGTTGAACGAATCCTGTTTTTCAGCATGATGCTTCAGCCAGTATATCACATCATTGATCATGCCTTCATCGCCCTTTAAAAAACGGCGCATGGCTGTCTGAAATCCCAGCTGATGTACCAGCAGCTTTGTACCTTTGAGGATCGGATCTTCCCGAAGTTCATCTACGGACAGAAGCACCGGGTTTACGATAAATCCGTCAATATGATACTGCATTACATAATATCGCAGACATTCAATCATCATCTGTCTGGAGATATCATCTGAAAACGGCATCTCGAGAACAACCTCGATTCCGCACCTGTGACATGCCTTTACCATATCTTTAAGACCATTCACTCCATCTCCGGTACTGGAATATGCACTCTTCGGTGCAAAATAATACGCACTTCCATA
This sequence comes from Dorea sp., assembly GCA_016295505.1. Taxonomy (GTDB): domain Bacteria; phylum Bacillota; class Clostridia; order Lachnospirales; family Lachnospiraceae; genus Dorea_A. Next base: position 12,167 of record JAEDLC010000004.1, on the reverse strand, counting down.
TCCCCAGTAATTGCAGTTTGGCGTACATTCTTCAAACTCATAGACCGGCATACAGTGGATCTGATTGATTCCAAGCTCACAGAGATAAGGAAGCTTTTCAATCAGTCCCTGAAATGTTCCCTTATGCTTCACCTGTGAGGAGGAATGTCTGGTAAATCCGCGCACATGAAGGCTGTAGGCAATCACCTGATGATATGGGAGCCGAAGCGGCCGGTCCTCTTCCCAGTCGTAAGTATCATTTACCAGAACGCCTCTTACTTCATGCTCCTGCACATTTCTTTTATTCTGCCACTCTTCTCTGCCTGCAATGGCTCTGGCATATGGATCGACCATGACCTCTCCGTCCACTTCATAATTGTATTCATATTCCAATGGATCTATCTCCTGCAACGCAAGCGCACGCACTTCTCCCACGGACAACTCCATCTCATATTCATCACATGGCTTTTGCTCCCCTTTCCGGTACAAAAGCAGCCGACACTCCCTGTTTTTCGGAACCGCTACTGCAAAGTTCACCTGATTATCGTTCACTGTAACTCCTATTGGTAATGGTTGTCCCTGTATCTGTTTCATGTCATATCCTCCTGTTCAAGTGCGCATCAGCTCTGCTGCTACCTCCTGAAGTGATGCCTTCCCTGTTCTATTGCCATCCATCTACACCGTACATATCAACATTATTTTCATCAATCATAAATACATCTTCATATGTTTCTTTTTCATAGTCTTTTCCATTCATCATACAGATTGCCACTTTAGCAGCGGTCTTTCCAATATTGATCGGTGATTGCGCTGCAGTCCCTGCAATCTGGCTGCCGGTTTTCTTCAGTTCCTTCTTGATATCCGGCGACCCATCCACACCGTATATCAGAACTTTATCCATCCCGGCAAGGTTGAGTGCTGTCTTAGCCGCCACCGCTGTCTGGTCATTTCCACACATGATCGCAGTCAGATCCGGATTCTCACTTATGATCTTTTTCGCACCTTCCAGCCCCTTTTCAAAACTTCCGTCGGTATTCTCTCTTGCTACCACTTCAAAGCCATTCTCTGCTTTGGCAATAGCCTCTTCAAATCCCGTGATACGGTCATTGACTGAATTCTGAGCAGTCGCCTCCAGAATAGCGATCTTTCCGCCATCCGGACACTTTTCAATCAGGTCTTCTCCGCAGATTCTTCCGGCTTTCTGATTATCCGAGCCTATGTACGCATCTACATAATCCATTTCTTTTACCTGCGTGTCTACATTGATAATCTTCACACCCGCTTCCTTCAGAGCCTCCAGGGACGGAGTGATTGCTTCCCAATCAACCGGACACAGAAAGATTGCATCAATTCCTTCATCTATCATCTCCTGAATCTGCTGTTCCTGAAGCTCTACATCTGATGCAGGATCCTTTGTGATCAACTGATACTCACTTTCATCCAATACTTCCTTAATTGCCTTCTCTAATGTTATAAAATATGGATTTTCCATATCAATTGCCGAAAATCCAAATACCAGTACGTCTTCTTCTTCTTTTTCTTCCTCTGTATCTTCTGTAATCGCATTATCTACCGGCTTGCCTGCCTGCTTCTTGCATGCAGATAATGCGAAAATGCATACCAGCATAACTGCCAGCACACTTAATATCCTCTTTCTTTGCATTATATGTTCCTCCTTATGTATGCGATTATACATAGCTTCATTCTACAACATTTTTAGCATTTTGGCTACTGTTTTCAGTTTTACAGTCATTCTCCTGAAAACATCCTTGCTTTTTATGCACACCTCTGCTACAGTTAAACTAGTGATATAGAAAAGGAGAATGCGGCTATGAATGAAACAATCGATAATGACGGATATGTAACAATTGAGCTGACCCTTGACAATGACGAAGTAATCCAGTGTGCAATCCTCACTGTATTCGAAGCAGGCGGGAAAGAATATATTGCACTTGTTCCACTGGATGACAATATGGAATTTGATGCTGACAGTGACATCTACCTCTATCGTTACAGCGAAGATGAAAACGGCGAACCGGAACTCGGCAACATCGAAGACGACGATGAGTATGAGGCTGCCGCTGATGCTTTCGACGAATGGATGGATACACTGGAACTGGAAGATTCAGACGAGGAGTAGTTCATCAACAAAACGGGAGGGATTCATATCTTTCCCGTTTTTTTCTTTTACATAGCTGATGATCAGTTTTCTCTTTGCCCTGGTCATCGCCACATAAAACAGGCGGCGCTCCTCTTCGATCTCTTCTTCGGACCTTGCTTTCCGATACGGAGTACTTCCTTCATTGCTCTCAATCATAAAAACCGTATCATATTCCAGACCTTTTGCGCTGTGCATCGTCATAAGCGCAACACCATCTGTGCTTTCCCGTTTCTGATTTTGTAGTTTTAACATCTCCCGGTATCTCTCCACATGCGCGAACCAATCTGAAATGGTCTGATACTCTCTGGAATTCTGCTGAATCTCATGAATGACTGCCATCAGATCTTCTTCCGGTATCTTCCGGTACGCTGCATATTCCTTCAAAAATTCATCATATCCCATACTTTTTCTGATATATTGAATCGCCGCATACGGAGTCTTATTCCGGATCATCTTCATATCCCATTCCAGCTGATCGATACGATCCATCATCCATTCCTTATCACAATAGAAGTTCCGGATAGATTCATAACTCACCTTTTTCTCGTTCAGGCATTCTCTGCTGATATATCTCTTTGGCCTGTTAGCAATCTGGAGAAAATATTTTCTGTCATACTCTCCCTGTGACAGATGAAAGTAGCTGCTGATATCCACTCCGATAAAATGATCATAAATATTGTTCAGATATTCTTTCATCGTAAATGGAATCTGGTATTCCATCAGAACCTCCGACAATGCTCTTGCATCCAGATTTGTACGATAAAGGACCGCAATCTGTGAATACGAAATTCCCCTTTCTGTATATTCCCGGATCTTGTCGATCACATATCTGCTTTCTTCCATCGGATCTTTCACTTCCTGAACGTGGACCGTTTCATCCGGCTTTTTTTCCGCAATAATCTCTTTCGCAAATCTTGCCTTGTTATGCCCGATTACCTTCAAAGCTCCTTTGACAATATAACCGGTAGATCTGTAATTCACATTCAGCAGAATCTGCCTGGCATCCGGATAATCCTTCACAAATTCCATCATGATTCCGGGCTTTGCTCCTCGAAACCCATATACCGACTGATCATCATCCCCCACCACAAACAGATTATTCTCAGGTGCCGCCAGCATCCGCACCACATCATACTGTGCCTGATTGACATCCTGGAACTCATCCACCAGGATATAACGGAACTTTTTCTGCCATTTTTCCAGAATATCCGGTCTGCTCCTGAACAGATCCCGGCACATTACCAGCATGTCTTCAAAATCAATCTTTTTCTGTTTTCGTTTTTCATATTCATAAGACTGATACAGCTCACGAAACCGTTCTTTCCCATATTTCAAAGAATCATATTCCATAATATTAAGACAATTATTCTTTACATTGCCAATCTCCACGGCCAGATCCTGCAGATAATCTTTTTCTTCATCAGCAGCCGGAATCTCCTCCCAATCCATCTGAGATATCAGCTGACGGATCAACGTATACTTCTCCTCTTCTGTCAGAAGATTCGTCTGGTTCAGTCGATAGGCCCATTTCAGGATACCATAATAGATTCCATGAAAAGTACCAAAGGTAACCGAATATGCCGGTTTGCCACATACTCTTCTGGTTCTCTCCTTCATCTCTTTTGCCGCATACTTAGTAAAGGTAATGACCAGAATTTCTTCTGGTCTTACCTTATACTTTGTAATCAGATATTCAATTCTCTTTGCTATGGTAAGAGTTTTCCCGGAACCGGGACCGGCAAGGACCATACATGGTCCTTCTTTGTGGGCGACCGCCTCAGCCTGCGCTTGATTCAGACTCATCAGATTCCCCTTACTTATTTAATAATTCAATACCTTTTTTAATACGTCTTATGGATTCTTCTTTTCCTAGGATCTCCATAATCTCTGTTGCCCCGCCAGGTGTATTCTGTTTTCCGGAAACAGCTGTTCTGACCGGCCACATAACAAATCCGGTCTTAACACCAGCTTCATCAACATACCCTTTCAACAGTGCAAACAGAGCATCGTTACTGAAATCCTCCTGCGCTTCCAGAAGAGGAAGAACATCCTGAAGCACTTTCAGAGAATTCTCCTCATTGGTCTTCATCTTTTTGTGACAATACATAGCTGTATCATACTCCGGAAGCTCTTCGAAGAAGTCAATCTGTTCTTTGATATCCGGGAAGATCTCAATTCTCGTCTTTACAAGTGCTGCGATCTTCTTCAGATCATAATCTTTTGTAACCACTTCTCTGATATAGGATTCTGCCCTTTCATAGAACTGATCAAAATCCATCTTCTTCAGATATTCTCCATTCATCCATTTCAGTTTTACAATATCAAACACAGCCGGAGACTTGCTCATATGGCGATAATCAAATTCTTTCACCAGTTCTTCCAGAGAGAAGATCTCCTGGTTGCCGGTCGGACACCAGCCAAGAAGTGCAACATAATTCACCACTGCCTCTGTCACGAATCCCTGATCGATCAGATCTTCGTAAGAAGAATGGCCGCAGCGTTTGCTCAGCTTTTTGTGATTTTCGTCTGTAATCAACGGACAATGTACATATACCGGAACTTCCCATCCGAAGGCTTCATAGATCTTATTGTACTTTGGTGCTGAAGACAGATATTCATTGCCACGTACAACGTGTGTAATTCCCATCAGATGATCGTCAATTACATTGGCAAAATTATAAGTCGGATATCCGTCAGATTTGATCAGAATCAGGTCGTCAAGTTCTGCATTCGGTACAGAGATGTCTCCATAGATCTCATCATGGAATGTCGTTGTTCCCTCTGTCGGCATATTAAAACGGATAACATATGGTTTTCCTGCCGCAAGATTAGCTTCTACTTCTTCCTTGCTCAGTCCCAGACAATGCTTGTCATATACCACGATCTCTGTTCCGCCGTCTTCATCAGACACTTTGTTCTTCAGGGATTCCAGACGCTCCTTATCACAGAAACAATAATACGCATCCCCCTGTTCGATCAGCTGCTTCGCGTACTTCAGATATAATCCGGAAGCATTACGCTCACTCTGTACATAAGGGCCGACGCCTCCGTCCTTGTCCGGACCCTCATCATGGATCAGTCCGGTCTCTGCCAGTGTGTGGTAGATGATCTCCAGAGCCCCTTCCACGAATCTTTCCTGATCCGTATCTTCTATTCTTAACATAAAGTCGCCATTTTCATGCTTTGCTATCAAATACGCATAAAGCGCAGTTCTTAAGTTTCCTACATGCATTCTTCCTGTAGGGCTTGGTGCAAATCTTGTTCTTACTTTACTCATTGTAATTAATATCTCCTAATTCTTTTATAATTTTATCCGTCGATTCTTATATTGTAGCACAATCGCCATACATGCATCAACCTTTTCTCCATCTTCTTTGCTTCCAGTATCCCATCTGAAACACTTCCCTTGGAATAGAAACAATACATACGATTCCAAATACAATTGCAAAGGCAATCTTGACGGATTCGATTCCCTTCATTGCAGCAAGGGAAAGCTGATTTGTGACCAGATAATATGCAGTATAATATACCCCCGCTCCGGGAACCAGCGGAAAGATACCGGATACCAGAAATATAGTAATCGGACATTTCATACGCACCGTCAGCATACGTGAGATCAACACCACGACAAGAGTACCGAAGAAAGATGCAATTGCCGGTGAGATTCCCTGTACCAGTGCTTTGTAGACCAGCCATCCGGCTGCCCCGGTCATTCCGCAGCATACATAGTATTTTTTCGGAACATTATATAAGACAGAATACGCAATCGTCCCGGAAAAGGAGCAGAGAACATTCACGATTAATTCACGGATCATGGCAATAATCCCCCTATCATATTATTATAGATGCTGAGTGTCACTCCCACCCCGATCGCAATGTAAACAAATACCAGAATCGCATCTATCATACGCACGGTTCCGGACAAAAAATCACTGTCCGCAATATCCCGGATTGCATTCACGAAAGCCAGTCCCGGGACCAGAGGCATGATTCCTCCGATGATCATTCCGTCAATCCGCAGTTCTTCCATATGAGCCAGATGCCTGAAGCATATTGCAAGAGTGGTGATGATAACACCTCCTGCTATATTTACAAGCATCTTGGACAATCCATGCTTTTTACTGAACAGAACCCATACATACAGAATACAGCCGATAAAAAAGGCCATCATACTCTCAGATTCCGTTGCACCCAGCATATATCCAAACGTTCCACTCGCGATTCCCGCAGCAACAATCTGAAAATATCCATTTTTAGAAGGCATCTTATCAATTTCTTTTAACTTTTCAGATGCCTCATCAATTCCCATATGACCAGCTTCAATCTCTCTGGAAAGCGCATTTACTTCCGCAACGATTCCAAGATGAGATGCCGATAACGGAATTGGCTTTACCTTTGTATATGTCTCTTCCATTCCATTTTCTGCACTGACAAATATACCGTGACTGAGCATAAACACATCGATATGCTCTACATGAAAACGATGGCAGATCCTGGTGATCGTCTCTTCCACACGAAAGATCTCTGCGCCGTTTTTCAACAGAATCCTTCCTGCCTCCAGTGCCAGATCCACAACCTTTTTCACATCCACCTCCGATTCCAGCCTTTTTTTCAGATAGATCATATCTGTAAGCCGCACACCCTCATCATAGATCGGTTCCCTGTAATTTTTCACAAAATAATCTATCACAATATGTGAATTTTCGAATCCGCATTTTTCATAAAATCCAATGTTTTTTCTGGTGTTTCCCGTACCGACGTACATCATATCACACAGACTGCTGTAGTGCTCACACAGAAAATGTATCATATACTTTCCATATCCCTTGCCCTGCTGTGTCTCGACAGTTGCAATATTCTTCAGTTCACACTTCCGGTTTTTATAAAGCATGACTACTGCAACCGTCTTTGCTTCTCCGTTTTCTTCAAGAAGAAACATTTCTCCCTGATCCAGATATGCATCGATCATATTTTCCTGTGGATCAGCCAACAGCAACAGGTCCATATATAATTTTTTATTATCTGTTATCTGCCGAATCTTCATGTCTGCTCCCTCTGCTTTGCTCAATTTCATCCATTATATCACCAGAAATCGGAGAATAACAGAGAATTTTAGGAAATTAAATTGTATTTATATACGAAAACAAAGACCACCGCAGTATCTGCTGCGACAGTCTCTACTGCCTCTCTCTTAATATCTTCCCTTTGGAAAAGTAATCAGCTCACCGTTTTTCGTATACAATACTCCACGTTCACTGATATAAACAGGATTATCTGCAGCTACTTCTATATACATCAGCTCATGCAGATGTTCAAACGTCTCCGCTTCAATCTCTGTAATATTTTCAGGAATATAGATTTCAAAAATCATGGATTCCAGCCCTTCCAACGCTGATTTTCGAATCCCGGTGCATCTTTCATCACTCGGGATCACAAGAACACCATCTGTTACAGAAACAGAATCTGTATATCCCGTGATATATCCATCTGCATCGATCAGGAATCCTCTGATCTCTATCTCTGCACCCGGCATCTCCATCTGTGGAAGATCATCCGGAATCAAATCCGGTATACTTTCAATGTAAGCCGGTTCATTCCCCGAAACATCCGGTATTTCTTCGTCCCGAATCACCGGTATTTCCAGTGTTTTCACCATTTCGGTCGTTTCTCGTATCCTCTCTGCTTCTGGAGTTTCCTGCACAGTATTTTTCATCTTTTCCTGCTGTATAGCAGCCATATTCCTCGCTTTTTCAGATATATTCCTGATATCTGAGGTGGTATGAAGAACCGACATATCAATGCCACGACAGGTTGCTTCATCCTGTATTTTCATACTCAAATGCCGGCTTAAGTCCGGACATGCTGCAAATGTACTGATTTCATAAAAGAAAAAGATTCCTGCCATCATCCACATGATAATGTAACACATCCGACAAATCGTTTTCTGTATTGTATCTATACGCAACGCTTCTTCCATCTTTGCACCTCCCTACTTTTCTCATTATAAAGTAAGGATTATACAAAAGGAAGTGGCATCTCGACACATTTCGACGCCACTTCCTCTGAATTATGATCTTTTTCCGTTGCCCTCAGGCTCTGAAATTACTGAATATATCCTGCTTTCTTAAGCTCTTCTTCAGCTTTTGCAAGATTTGCATCCGATACACGGATGATCGGGCCTGTACATCCCATTCCGCTCTCTGCGTAGATGTTGATCTTCCACAATGCTTTTACCGCATCTTCCAGATCCATAACCTCGATTCCAGGAATCTGAGCTGTTACGATCTCCTTCGGTGGTTCTTTTACATCCTCTTCTGCTGCAGCCGGTTTCTGAGCTGCTTTTAATGCACCCAGGATATCCTTCAGTCCTGCTTTATTCACTGCTGCAAATTCTGCCTTTGCTACTTCAAAGACTTTTCCTCTTACCAGCTGTGCCGCATAGCGGATCGCATTGGCAATGACCGGTGCTCCGCTTGCTCTGGATACGATCATAACTAACTGCTCATATCCCTCGCCGATTCCGGGACCATAGCCATAGCCTGTTGCCTCGAAGCTTCCGCCTGTATTTGCGGAAGAGAGCATCTTAACCAGGATATTTCCTGTCAGGGAATCTGTTACCATGATATCCGGTGATGCCTGAAGTACGTCATTTCCTCTCATGACGCATCCGCCGTCTGCTCTTGCAGACTCTGCAAATGTGATATCATATCCCTGCTCTTTTAACTGCTTTAATGCCTTTTCCGTCTGACGTGCTCCGTCTACGTTCAGAATTCCTACGCTCGGTGCTGCGTTTCCGCATGCCTTTGCTGTGATGATTCCGTAGATGGCATTCTTGATCATTCCTTCAATACGATCAGTACTGGAGGTTCCCGTCGTATTGGCGATGTACATTTCTTTTCCCTTGGCAGGTGTAACACAGCGTCCTACCGTTGATACTCCGATCGGGAACGGGAAATGCATCGTTACTGCTGCATCTACTTCCCCGTTTTTCAGCATCTCTTCCATCTTGTCGTGGCCTTCTTCATCATTTGCCACTTTCACAGTCGTTACGCCTTCTGCCTCTAAGGTTCCGATATAATAGACATCGATCCCGTCTCTTGCTGCCTCTACTGCAGCTGCCATGGAGTTCTCTTCTCCATGTTCACTTCCCATTCCGGTAAGTGCGATCTTCGGTCTCTTCCCGAAGCTTCCTGTTTCCAATCCCTGAGCCATTTCCATAAAGGTGTCGGCAATCATTTTTTCAATTCCATTTGCCATCTTTGTTCACCTCTCTATTCTGCCAGCAATGATGCAGCGAAATCTTTCATAGCTTTTGCGATCAGTCCTTTTACTTCTTCTTCGGATACTCCGCTGTTATCCTCTGCTCCTGTGTTTGCCTGGATCACGAAAGAACATCCGTCAAACAGGTTGGTCATACGTCCAAGGAACAGACTTCCTTTTCCGATGATCATTGCATTCTTGATCTTTCCTGCAAGGATATCTTCTCTTGCAAATCCGATGTATGGTACACCTGAAGGAATGTGTCCCTGCGTCGGTGCCCATCCGGTCAGACCATGATCTTTCGTGAAGTTTGCAAGTTCTTTTCTGTCTAACTCGCCTCTCTTAACTGCAAGTGCTCCGATCATCTTGTAGTTTGCAAGCGGTACATCTCCTGCTCCTGCCGGTTTTGTGATATCCGGGTTCTGCATTTCCGGTGAGAACTTGTCGATATCAGTCAGCTTCATTCCGTTTTTCTCCAGCGGATCTGCTACCAGACTTCCGATTACGTTCTGCGGTGCAGAACCTGTTCCTACAGTATGACGTCCTACGATATCAAGGTTAATCTCCGGATTCTCTCCGTCGTTCTCTGCGAGGATCACACAGAATCCACCCAGGCAATCCTCTAAAATCGGCATATCTTTCTTGATATGATCTTTTCCGTTCATACCTAATTTTGCGGTACATCCTCCGGCTGTAACAGCTACACACTTGTAGGTTCCGGCTTTTACCAGGGATGCTGCCTCGATCAGCGCATGAGATGGTCCTGCACAGAATCCACGGGTATCTGATCCGGTTGCATTTACAAGGCCTGCGATCTCTGCTGCAGCCTTTGCAAAGTTTCCGCCGCCTCTCTGGTTCATGTCACCACATGCCTCTTCTGCACAGTCGATGACATACTCTACGTCTGCCTTGTCGATTCCTGCATTTCTTACACCGTATAATAATGCAAGAACGCTGGTAGCCTTACTCATGATATTCTCATGCATAACATGTGCGGACAGGTTTACATCGATATCATGTGCTCTTTTGATACATCCAACAAGTTTTCCTGCATGGTAAAGACCTTCTGCATGCTCTTCGTTTACCAGTCTTGCGATCTCTTCTGCATCGATACCTTCCTCAACTTTTGCAACGATATCTTCTGTGATGATCGGATCTGCTGCAAATGCATCCTTATGAGCTGCTACAAATTCCTTGTCCAGCTTTACAACTTCGAATACATCTACCGTCTGTGCAAGAATCAGGAATTCTTCTTCCGGCATGATCTCGCCGTATTTTCCGTATCTCTCTGCACCCTCTTTTACCTTATCATAATAAGGGAATGCAACTTCTGCTAATTCATCCGGATGAGCATTTCCGATATATACCTGGTTTGGCCAGTAACTTACAGCCTCTTCGTAAGAACGAAGGTGACTGTCGATTGCTTTCAAATATTCAGACTCAGGATTGACAACCTTTTCTGTTGTCTGTGTTGTTCCATTATAAAATACCATCTGTGGAGTATGTGCAAGTACATAGCTTGCGCCTTTGATTACACTGTTCATTGTGAGTATCCACCTTTCTTCTTTTCTAAATCATTTCAAAATAACTAACTGTTGTTTACAGGAATGTGTCATCATCTGACATGCCTCAGCGATATGTGCAATACTGACAGCCTGCATCATCTGCAGCCTGCCCTGCATACTTTGTTATAGAACGAAACGGCGAGGTAAGTGTTTACCTCACCGTTTCGTAAAATGTGGGATGAAACGATCTCAAACCCTTCTTATAAAAACTTGCAGAAATCATCACGAATTGCTGACATTTCTCCAGCAATGTCGTCAAGATCAAGAACCATTTCCATCATGCCTACCTGCTCATCGTAAACATCCGGATCAAATTCCTCTTTCAGTTCTTCTTCACATACGTGATATACCGTGAGTCCAAGCTGGACCCCTGTCAATGGACCTGCGAATGTCGGGTCACCTGCTGTTACAGTCTCTGCTGCAAGACCAGCACCTTCGCCTTCAGCTGCTCCAAGAACTACTACTAAGTTCTCCGGACCATACTCCTCTGCGAATTCTTTAACCCTCTTCTGATTCTCAAGATCCATTGCACCAGCGCTCGTTCAGACGAAGCACTCTGTGGAAGAGAATACAACTTCTCCACCAGCAGTCTTTACGCACTCTGCGATTGCCGGTCCTGGAACACCATCACGGTCGCCAATGATAACGACTTTTTTTCCTTCTAATATTGCCATGACGTGTTTCCTCCTTCCTTTTCCCTTCTATTTTATTATTTATTGTAGAAATGTTTATACTCGCCGGGACAAACGATAATAGAATTCCGGCGAGTGTGCACGCTTAAAGCGGCAGATATTACATTCCCGTAAAAGCCTTGTGGCTGTTTACGCACTCACGATGCTCCGATTAGATATACTTCTTAATCATTGCTTCAATAGATTCTGGTGTACAATCATCTTTCACCAGTTCTTCTACTTTCTCTCCGTCTTTATAGATTGCCATAACAGGAAGTCCGAGAACTTTCTGTCCGATTGCAAGACGACGAGCCTTTGTTGTATTCAGAGATGTGAATTTTAACTTATCTCCGTATGTGTCAGCGAATTCATGTACCTTTGGCATCAGAGCCTGGCATGGTACACATCCGTCACCGTAAAAATCTACGAATACATAACCTTCTGCTTTTAACACTTCTTCTTCAAATGTGTGCTTATCTACATCTAACATTGGTATGTTCCTCCTTGTGAAATATATTTTTAAGCTTTCGC
>JAEDLC010000176.1 GCA_016295505.1 Dorea sp. | reverse complement strand
TCCTTCCATATTGTAGAATACCATCATAGGGAATCATATTGATATTGTGGTCATAGAAATCAATTGACTGGATATCATCGGCTGTCAGGCTGTCTTCTGCGCATATAGCAGTGCGTTGTGTTGGTCTGGCTGCCGCATGATTTCCTTTATGATGGTACCTTGACAAGTGAATATATTGACCTGCAGGAAACGTATAAAGTGTATTAGCTTTGGCAGAGGACTCGCCATGATCTGCCTGTCCGGTTATCCGGATGGATCCACGAAGAAATATCTTCCGATATTGAAGTGAAGGCAGCGAGCGTAAAGACCGTTCTGTCAGTGGAGGTTAGCAGCTTCATGCCGATTGCACTTTCGATAATGATACTTCACCGGATCTTTGTCCGGTGTCCGCTCTGCGGATGGGGAACGCTCCAATGTCGGGCCGGCCGCTTGCCGGCAGACTGCAGGTTATTATTTTTCATTTTGACAATAATAGCAGAAAGGGGACAACGAAATGGAAAGAACAAATAGCAGAAGCAGGGGAAACAAGAAACAGCAGCCCAGGGATGAATTCATCCGCAGCAAGCAGGGAGTGGAACGTTATAACATGAGCCGGAATACCTTCAACAAGATTGCAGCAGAGGCCGGAGCCCTTTATAAGATCCGTGGTGTGAACCTGGTCAATGTGAGAATTTTTGAAGAGTATCTGGAGACTTTCCGGTGCCCGTCAGATTATTGATTTTCAGAATCGGATGAACAAAAGAGTGCCGGAATGACAAGATAGATACTATTTTATTGCAAAAAAGTTGACACCATATATGTATCCATTGTAAAATAATAAGTGATTACAAAAAATGGTGGTTAGTTTGTAATAGGATAAGCGTTCATGGCATCTTTCGGCATGGAAGGGAAGCTCATGGCGAAATCACGTAAGGACCAGAGAGGAAGAGTTCTCCGCAAGGGCGAGAGCCAGAGATCCAGTGACGGACGATATGTATACCAATACACGGACGGAATGGGTAAGAGGCGCTCCATCTATGCAAGGGATCTGATGACTCTGAGAGAAAAAGAGAAGAGACTGGCAAGAGACAGTATGGATGGTCTGGTTGATTATGTAAATCGGCGGACCACTCTGAATTATGTCTTTGACCGGTATATTTCAACCAAGTATGATCTGAAGGAACAGACAAAAGTAAATTACATGTATACCTACGATCATTTCGTCAGGAATGATATCGGACGGTTACTGATTAAAGAAATCCGTTATTCTGATATGAAGAAGTTTTATCTTCGCCTTCTGAAGGAAAAAGGGATTAAAGGGAATACACTGGGGAATGTCCATTGTGTACTTCATCCGACTTTCGATATGGCTGTCAGGGATGACATCATCCGGAAGAATCCCACGGATAATCTGATGAAGGAATTCAAGAAGATGGATGTGTTTACCACGGGTGTACGGCATGCACTCACTTCAAGACAGCAGAAGATTTTTCTGGATTATGTGGAAGCTGATCCGATCTTTTGCCGTTGGTTTCCCATATTAACTGTTCTGTTTGGAACAGGGATGAGGATCGGTGAGTGTCTGGGGCTTCGCTGGGAGGATATTGATCTGGATAACAGAACCATCCATGTGAATCATACGCTGATTTATCGGGAGATGGAAGATGGAAAGTGCGGACACAGCATATCAGAACCCAAGACGAAGAACTCCAACCGGGTGATTCCGATTCTGAATCGGGTTGCTGAAGCTTTTCAGATGGAATATGATTACCAGGAAGAATATGGATTCAATGAAGATGTGATCGATGGGATGGAGGGATTTGTTTTCCGAAATCGTTATGGCACTTCTTTCATTCCGCAATCTGTCAATCGCGCCATCAAGCGTATCTGCGAGGCATATAATGCCCAGGAGATACTGGATGCAGCACGAGAGCGGCGGGATCCGGAACTTCTCCCTGATTTTTCCTGTCATCATATCAGACATACGTTTTGTACCCGCCTCTGTGAGGCTGAGACAAACCTGAAGGTAATTCAGGATATTATGGGGCATTCCGATATCCGGACAACGATGGATATCTATGCCGAAGTAAGTGAGGAAAAAAAGCAGGATGTAATGACTGCTTTAGAGAACGACAGTGCGGTATTTCTTTGAAAGAGGCAAGGTCGGATAGAGATTTGAAAATTGACATCAAAATGAAGCTTTGACATCAAATTGACTTCTAATTGTGTTGCGGAATCATGTATATTACAGGATTTGCCGGAAGCAATGCCTGAAAAAACGGCTGAATGACGGGATTTCACATATGGGAGATAGCGACTCCTGAATTCCCGACAATGAAGAGCCTGGATCCCAAGCCCGCAGAAAAGAAAGAAGCATCTGCATCAGGAAAGTGCTGTCCCGAAGAAGGCATCACATGCTGCCTTCCGAAAGAAGAAAAGATCGATTTCTCCAATGTGAAAATCGAGCCGTTATTTGAAGAAAGTGTTGATTTCGAGACATTTGCCAAATCGGATTTTCGTGCAGTAAAGATTGAAGCCTGCGAAGCAGTTCCGAAGAGCAAAAAGCTTCTGAAATTCACTCTGAACGATGGAACAGACCGGAAGCGTACCATCTTAAGCGGTATTCATGAATACTATGAACCGGAAGAACTGGTTGGCAAAACAGCCATTGCCATCGTGAATCTGCCGCCCAGAAAGATGA
>JAEDLC010000052.1 GCA_016295505.1 Dorea sp. | reverse complement strand
ATCAGGGACACAACCGTCAGAACCAGAGATACCCAGATCAGTATCGTTCCGATCAGGTCAAAAGCGCCTCCGAGATCTGCAATCAGTACAATGATCATCGCCATCTGAGAAACTGTTTTAAACTTGCCCCAGTAGCTTGCTGCGATCACGATTCCATTATCGGATGCCACCAGACGGAACCCGCTGATGATAAATTCTCTGGCAATAATGACGATCACAAACCATGCTTCCAGCTTTCCCATCGGAATCATGCAGATCATTGCAGAACATACCAGAAGCTTGTCTGCCAGAGGATCCATGAATTTTCCGAAGTTCGTTACCAGATTTCTTGCTCTGGCGATCTTGCCATCCAGCATATCCGTAAGACTTGCCACACAGAAAATAATCAGCGCAATCCATTTATTAGCAGCTCCTCCCACATCAGTCAGCATGAAAAACACAAAAAACGGTACCATAATTACTCTTAAAACAGTTAATTTGTTTGGTAAATTCATTACATCAACTCTCCTATCAAATCATATTCCAATGCTCCGGTTACTTTTACTTTTGCAAAATCTCCGGTCATCAGTTCCTCATCTGTGTTTATGAAAATAAGACCGTCTACATTCGGAGCATCCTTGTATGTACGCCCCACATATGCATTTTCATCGGCCACTTTTCCTTCAATCATAACCAATACTTCCCGTCCGATCATATCTTCCGCCTGATCAAATACGATATCCTGCTGCAGTTCCATGATCTCTGCCTGGCGATCCACTTTTACTTCCTCCGGTATCTGATCCGGCATGGATGCTGCCGGTGTATCTTCCTCCGGAGAATAGGTGAATACTCCGAGACGGTCAAACTCCATCTCATCCACAAATTCCATGACTTCCTCGTGCTGTTCTTTCGTCTCTCCCGGAAATCCCGTAATCAGCGTGGTACGAAGTGTAATATCCGGGATTTCCTGACGCAGCTTTTCGATAATATCGATCAATTGCTTTTTGGATGTTCTTCTTCCCATTCTTTTCAGGATCTCATCATTGGCATGCTGTATCGGTAGATCCAGATAATGGCAGATCTTCGGTTCTTCTTTCATAACCCGGATCAGATTTTCATCAATCTCTTCCGGGTAGCAATAAAGGATCCGGATCCAGCGGATTCCTTTCACCTCACAGAGTCTTCTGAGAAGTACATGCAGGCTTTTTTCTCCGTACAGATCCCTTCCGTACAGAGTTGTCTCCTGCGCAACCAGAATCAGTTCTTTCACCCCTTGCTCTGCGAGTTCTTCCGCTTCTTTCACCAGACGATCCATCGGAACACTCCGGTAATTACCTCGGATTTTTGGAATAATACAGTATGTGCAATGCTTGTCACATCCTTCTGCAATCTTCAGGTACGCATAATGCCCGCCTGTCGTCACCATTCTGTGACTGTCCGGAAGCGGAAGTGCATTGACATCTGCAAGCTCCATATGCCCGTTTCCGACAAGCGCACCTTCCACCGCATCGACAATCTTATCGTAAGATGTGGTACCGAGAACTGCATCTACTTCCGGTATCTCTTTTTGAATCTCTTCCTGATATCTCTGTGCAAGACATCCGGTGACGATCAGTGCTTTCAGTCGTCCTTCCGTCTTGTACCGGGCCATATCCAGAATTGTCTGAATGCTTTCTTCTTTTGCATCATGGATAAAACAGCAGGTATTGACCACGATCACATCTGCCATCGTCTCATCGTCTACGATCTGATAGCCCTTTGCATCCAGAAGCCCCAACATGACTTCCGAATCCACCAGATTTTTATCACATCCAAGTGATATAAATAATATATTCATCATTTCCTCCTTTTCGTCGGTCACATTGTGAAGAAAGGCAGATACCTTACGGCACCTGCCTGTTACCTGTCACTTTTCGGATTATTCCTCTTCTTCACCGATCACTTTAATCTTCCCCTGATTCAGTTCATCGATTGCAACGGACAACGGTTTTTCTCCTCCTCTGGTATCTACAAGAGGCATGGATCCGTCAATGATCTCTCTTGCTCTTTTTGCAGTAGCCATAACGATAGAATAACGGCTGTTTACGACTTTTGTCTCACCTTCTTCTACGTCCTTGTTTACTACGCGCATTAAATCTGTGTAAGATGGGTGTAACATACACTATTCTCCTTTCAATTCTTGTTTCATCTGCTCTATAAATGCGTAATTACGAAAACTTCTTCTGTGCTCTCCCTGAATGATCCGATGCACTTCTTCTACACATTCCTGAAGGTCATCGTTGATAATCAGATAATCATACTGATCCATTCCAAGAGCCTCTTCTTTTGCACGGTTCATACGGAATTCAATCACATCCATAGTCTCCGTACCACGGTTCACCAGACGCTTCTTCAGCTCCTGTGCACTCGGCGGCGTTACAAACAAAAGCAGTGCATCCGGGAACTTCTCCCTGACCTTGAGCGCACCCTGTATTTCAATCTCCAGGATCACATCTTTGCCTGCTTTCATCTGCTCTTCCACGTATTCACGCGGCGTTCCGTAGTAATTATCCACGTACTTAGCATACTCTATCAATTCATCTTTCGCAATCATTTTTTCAAATTCTTCTACCGTTTTGAAAAAGTATTCCCGTCCGTTTTCTTCTCCGACACGGGGATTTCTCGTTGTTGCAGAAATAGACAATGCATAATTCTCATACTTTTTCAACAGTTCTTTCATGATCGTTCCTTTTCCGGAACCGGAAAAACCAGATACTACGATCAGTATACCTTTTTCTTCCATGAACTTACCCTCTCATTCTGTTATCATTCTTCTGTATCTATTCAATGTTCTGAATCTGCTCTCTGACTTTTTCAATCTCGGTCTTAAGTTCAATTCCGATATTGGAGACTTCAAGATCATTCGCTTTGGAAAGGATCGTATTCGCCTCACGGTTCATCTCCTGTGCGATAAAGTCCAGCTTACGTCCGATTCCACTCTCATCTGACAGAAGTGTTTCTTTCATGTGATTCACATGGCTTCTGAGTCTCACTACTTCTTCATCTGTACAGATCTTATCCGCAAATATAACAACTTCGGCAGCGATCCGTCCTTCATCCATCTGTGTATCTTCCAGAAGTTCTTTTACCTTCTCTTCAAGCTTCGCACGATACTCTGCCAGGATCTTCGGAGAACGCTCTTCAATCTCACCTACAAGATTCAGCATACCGTCCAGCTTACTGATCAGATCTTCCTTCAGGTGTTCCCCTTCCAGTGTACGAGTCTCCACAAACTGGCTGATAGCACCATCCAGCGCTTTCTTCAGCCCATTCCACAGCTCATCCTCATCCACCGGCTGTTCCTCCATTGTAAGCACTTCCGGATAACGGGATAATGTAGAAACCCGAATATCATTTTCCAGAGAGAATGTTTCTCCCATCTTTTTCAGATAAGACAAATACTCTGCGGCAAGTGTCTCATTATATTTTAACGACACCTGACTTTCTGACATGTCCTCATATGTAATAAATATATCTACTTTTCCACGGTGAACACTCTGCTTCAACAGATTACGAATCGCATTTTCGAAAAAATTCAGTTTCTTCGGCATACGGATGTTGGCATCCAGATAACGATGATTTACACTTTTCATCTCTACCGAAAACTTACGGTTTCCTTCTGTTATTTCACAGTGTCCAAAACCTGTCATACTTTTAATCATGTTAGAACCTCTTCTTAAAAATAATAATGTATAAAATTGTACGGCAAAAACCAGTATTATTATAAGGCATTTGGAATATCTCGTCAACTATGATATACTAATTAGAAAGTTACAGTTGGCACAGGTGTGAACTGTAATATCACAGGTTTTAACCACACAATATCATATTACGAAAGGAATATCTATTATGGCATTTGACGGAATTACAGTTGCCGCTCTCGTTCAGGAACTTCGTTCCTGTCTTACTGGCGGCAGAATTGCCAAGATCGCACAGCCTGAGACGGATGAGCTTCTCCTCTCTGTCAAGACACCGGAAGGATTACGAAGGCTCTACATCTCTGCAAGTGCATCTCTTCCTCTTATATATCTGACCGAGGACAACAAACCAAGTCCCATGACAGCACCTAATTTCTGTATGCTGCTCAGAAAACACATCGGAAATGGACGGATCGTTGCTGTCTCGCAGCCGAAACTGGAACGAATCATCCAGCTGGACATCGAGCATCTGGATGAACTGGGAGATCTCTGCCGAAAAAAACTGATCGTTGAGATCATGGGAAAGCACAGTAACATTATATTCTGTGATGATCAGGATCGAATCATCGACAGCATCAAGCATGTCTCCGCCCAGATGAGTTCTGTACGTGAAGTTCTTCCCGGACGGGAGTATTTTATTCCGGATACGCAGGAAAAGCTGGATCCTCTGACTTCAGACGCTGATATCTTTACCAGAACACTTTCTGAGAGACCAATGCCCCTTGCCAAAGCAATCTACACAAGTTTTACAGGTATCAGCCCGGTTGTCGCAGAAGAGATCTGCAGTCTTGCCGGAATTGATTCCTCTGTTACGGCAAAAGATCTCTCTGAAGATATCATGATTCATCTGTATCGTCAGTTTCAGTATTATATGGAAGCAATCCGCACTGGCCAGTTCCATCCGGTCATCTACTTTGACCACAACGCTCCAAAAGAATTCAGTGCGCTGCCTCTGTCACACTTTCAGAATCTGACCGGTCAGACGTATGATTCCATCTCTGAGGTGCTTTACATCTACTATTCTACCCGAAACACACTGACGAGAATTCATCAAAAAAGTGCTGATCTCAGACATGTGGTCTCGACAGCACTGGAACGTAATCGAAAAAAGTATGACCTTCAGACACGCCAGCTAAGAGATACCGAAGGGCGTGAAAAATATCGCGTATATGGAGAGCTGATCAATGCTTACGGCTACAATCTTGAGCCCGGTTCAAAAGAACTGAAAGCATTCAATTATTATACCAATCAGGACATTGTCATTCCACTTGACCCGACGCTGACCCCACAGGAGAATTCACAGAAATACTTTGCCAGATATAACAAACAAAAACGTACGTATGAGGCATTGAGTGAACTGATCCGTGAAACTGCTGACGACATACAATATCTGGAATCTATCAGCAATTCCCTCGATATCGCCATGAGTGAGGCAGATCTTACTCAGATTAAGGAAGAATTGATGCAGAGCGGCTATATCCGAAGAAAATATACCCGCAAAAAGGTAAAGATCACCAGCAGACCCCTGCACTTTATCTCCAGTGACGGATATCACATGTATGTTGGTAAAAATAACCTGCAGAACGATGAACTGACTTTTAACTTTGCTAACGGGGGAGACTGGTGGTTCCATGCCAAAGGTGCTCCCGGTTCCCATGTCATTGTAAGAACCAACGGTGATGAGCTTCCGGACCGCACATTCGAAGAAGCGGGACGACTTGCTGCATATTATTCCAAAAACCGGGGTAATGATAAGGTCGAGATTGATTATGTAGAAAAAAAGCATGTCAAAAAACCGAACGGTGCAAAACCGGGATTTGTTGTATACTATACCAATTATTCACTTATGATTGATTCTGACATTACCGGCATTCAAATAATAAACGATTAGAACATGGATCTGTACGATTTCGAATGAAAAAAAGAGAGGAAAGATTATATCATCTCCTCTCTTTTTTTTCTCTCCGGATCCACCTGAGATACAGATATCCGGTCACATCTGCAAGGAACCATCCGATCGGAATCGCCCACCAGATTCCATATACACCGATAGCCCTGATTGGGGCCAGGGTATATGCAAGCAAAACTCTGGTTCCAAGTGATATCACCGTAAGCACCACCGACATCTCCGGTTTACCGATTGCACGATAATATCCATACCACAACATAAGAATTCCTATTCCAAGATAAAATGATCCTTCAATCCTGAGATATTCAACACCAATGCGAATAATCTCTACTTCAGAGGGCTGAATAAATATCAGCATCAGATACCTGGCCAGTAACACAACCGTAACCGATACACCAACGCAAAAAAGTACGGAAGTAAGGATTGCCGAACGTACCCCCTTGTCCACACGCTGCTGCTTTCCTGCACCGCGGTTCTGTGAGATAAAGATGGAAAATGCATTGGCAAATTCCTGCGCCGGCATATAAGCAAATGAGTCAATCTTGACTGCTGCAGCAAATGCAGCCATTACCGCTGTTCCAAAACTGTTCACCAGCCCCTGGATCATAAGAATTCCAAAGTTCATAACCGATTGCTGAACACTTGCGGCAATTGAAAAATGTATAATCTCTCCAAGCGAATCTCTGCTCTTTCTGATCGCCTGTAGTCTCATTGAAAATCGAAGCGACGGTTCTTGGACCCATGTATACATCGCAATCCCAACACCGGATACGATCTGTGACACTACCGTCGCCCATGCAGCTCCCGCAATTCCCCACTGAAACACAAGCACAAACAGAATATCCAGAACAATATTGAGAACGGAAGAGATTCCAAGAAACAGCAGTGGAATCACAGAATTTCCTACCGCTCTTAACAAAAAAGCAAAAAAATTGTACAAAAAAATAAAAAAGATTCCCCAGAAGATTACCCACACATATTCCCTGGTCATCTGCTGAATATCCGCAGGAATCTTCAAAAGGTACAATATGATATCGATCAATACAAATACAAGGACATTCATCACCAACGTGATCACTCCGATAAAAAGAAAAGAAGAGGTGATTCCCTCTCTTAGCTTTCGATGGTTCTCTTGTCCGAAATAAAACGAAAAAACGGTTCCGCTGCCCATACACATGCCGATCAGAACAGAGGTCAGGAAGGTCATCAGCGTATATGCAGCTCCTACCGCTGCCAGCGCTCCTGCCCCCAGAAACTTACCCACAATCAGCATATCTACAATATTATAACATTGCTGGAGCAGGTTCCCAACAATCATTGGCCCTGCAAACACCAGCATTGTCTTTGTTATATTTCCCTGTGTCAGATCTTTTTTCATGTTAACTACCAATTTTCTCAACGGTTTTCTTTTGTTCCCGCCAGATAATCAATGAACTGCTGTGCCGTTCTTCCGGATAATCCTCCATGGCTGAGTTCCCACTTATTCGCTTCCAGCAAGAGCTGGTCTTCCGGCATATCGATCGAGCTTCTCTTTGCAAGCTGACGTACAATCTCCTGAAATTCCTTCTTATCCGGCTTTCCAAAATAGATCGTCACGCCAAAACGTGCAACCAGAGACAGCTTTTCCTGTACCGTATCATTGGTATGAAGTTCCTCGTCCCGATCTTCTTTATCCTTAAATGTTTCCCGGATCAGATGTCTTCTGTTTGAAGTTGCATAGATTAATACGTTATCCGGTTTTCTTTCCAGTCCGCCTTCAATCACGGCCTTCAGATACTTATACTCAATCTCAAACTCTTCAAAAGACAGATCATCCATATAGATAATGAACTTGTAATTTCTGTTTTTAATCTGTGCAATCACATCATTCAGATCCTGGAACTGATGCTTGTACACTTCTATCATACGGAGTCCCTGATCATAATACTGGTTCAGAATCGCTTTGATGGAAGATGATTTTCCCGTCCCCGCATCGCCAAACAGCAGACAGTTATTGGCCTTTCTTCCTTCTACGAATGCCTCGGTATTTTCAATCAGTTTCTTCTTTGCAATCTCATATCCGACCAAATCATCCAGATGCACATGTGCGATCTTGGTAATCGGTATGATCTCTGCGCCATCCTCAACATGCTCTACACGAAATGCTTTGTGAAGCCCGAACTTACCCACACCGAATTCTTTATAAAACTGTGTCATAATATTCTTGAATTCTTCCGGCGTCTCCGCTTTCGCAAGACTTCTGCTCAATCCGCAGATTCTGTCGCGTACCCTCTGGTTGAATACCTTCCCATGTCCGCTCGTTCCCTGATAGTCATGAATCATTGACAGACAATCTACTCCCATGACTTCTTCCAGATCATGAAAATCATAGTCAAAGAGTTCTTTAAAGATTGCAAAATCATGAAGTGCAACCTGATTAATGCTTCCCTCTACCGCTCCTACAATCTCACAGGAAGTGCTGTACGCATTTTCATGGCTTGCCATCAGATATGTCAGATAATTATGCCACAGATCTCCTTCGAATCCATGACTGACCGCCAGTTCAAGTATCTCATTCACCGACTCGAACAGAAGTCCCTTCATATCCTCCATATTATAATAGTCATTTTGGTAATTTTCCATCAGAAAAGTCATATCCTGAAGGATCTGACCATTTTCCATGTGCTTGTATAACATTAACTCATTGGTTCTCATCTTCTACCACTCTTCCCTTTAATAATTTCCAAGAATTCTCAGATTCCGGCTTTCTTCCCGAAGTCCCCGGATTGCATTCTTCACTCCCGGCTCTGTCAGATTACCATCAAAATCAATGAAGAAACGATATTCCCAGCTTTTTCCCTCCATAGGTCTTGATTCAATCTTCGTCATATTCAAATCGTTATACACAAAATGAGACAAGAGATGATACAACGAACATTTTTCGTGAGGAATTTCAAAACAGATACTAATCTTCCTTGCATCTTTTAAAAACACCTTCTGATTGGTGATCACAATAAATCTTGTAGAATTATTCTTTTCATCATTGATATCCTCAGCCAGTACAGATAACCCATAGACAGATGCCGCATATGCACTGCAGACTGCTGCATGCCTTTTATCCTGATCTTCCAGAATCTTCTTTGCTGCGAGGGCCGTATTAGCCACACTGATCTGCTGCCAGTCCGCATGCTGATCCAGAAATCTGGACGCCTGCATCAGAGCCTCTGCCTTGGAGTAGACTCTTTCAATCTCAGATATGTCGGTCCCCGGAAGCCCGGATAACGTATTTTTAATCGGGATAATGGTCTCTCCCACAATATAGTTCTCGAATTCTACCAGCAGATCATAGATCTCGTTAACCGCTCCTGCCGTGGAATTCTCGATCGGAAGTACCGCATAGTCAGCAGCTCCCTCTTCAATTGCTTCCATCGCCTCACGAAACGTATGTACATGATAATTGTTACATCCTTTTCCAAAATAATGCTCCATGGCAGCCTGACTGTAAGCACCTTCTGTTCCCTGAAATACGATTCTTGCGTTCTCCTTATCCAGAGAATCAATCTCAATAAACGGAAGCCGTCCCAGTGCACCTGCATCCACAAGCTGCTGATACTGAAGCTTTCTGCTGATTGCCAGAAACTGTTTATAGACTTCACCGATTCCTTTTTTGTTAAACTCAGAGGTGACCTTATTCGTTACTTCTGTAATCTTATTGCGCTCTCGCTGCCGGTCAAAGATCTTGTATCCGTTTCTGATCTTATTCATTCCGATCTCTTCACAGATATTCATTCTTTCTTCATAGAGTTTCACGATCTGATCATCTACGTCACTTAATTTTACTCTCAGTTCCTCTAATTCTGTCATCTGTTATTCTCCTTCATACCCTTACACATACGTTCTTATACGCAGTCTAACTTGTATTATAATACAAATTATTTATAAAATCTACCCTATTGCTTTTCTGTATTTCAAAAATAAAAAAGTCCGATTTGTAAAATTTTCGTTCAACAGGCGTTGAAAAAGTTTAACATTTATTATATGATGTATGAAAGATTTTCAATACGGAGGATAATGATATGAACACACTAGAATGTATCAAAACCAGAAGAAGTATCCGAAAGTTTAAACCGGATTCTATTGATCATTCATTATTAGAGTCCCTGATATCGGCTGCATCCTATTCTCCTTCCTGGAAGAATAGTCAGATTACTCGTTATATCGCCATTGAAGATTCTTCAATTCTTAGTTCTATTATTAATGATTATACCCAAGAACACAATTCCAACATTATCAAACAGGCGCCTATGCTGATTGCAGTTACCTTTGTAAAAGGCCGCAGTGGATTTGAACGCGACGGTTCTTACTCAACGAAAAAGGGAGACCGCTGGCAGATGTTTGATATCGGTGCAGCATGCCAGACCTTTTGTCTTGCTGCCCACGAAGCAGGTCTTGGCACGGTGATCATGGGGATCTGGGATGAAGATGGAATCACCAGCCTTCTGAATATCCCGGACGATCAGGAGTTGGGAGCACTGATTGCAATTGGCTGGCCGGATATTGATCCCGAAGCACCAAAGCGGAAATCTGTATCTGAATTACTTACATATTTATAATTGAGGAGGTTTTTATGAGACACTTAATGAGTCCACTTGATTTCACTGTGGAAGAATTAGACAAACTTATGGATCTTGCCAATGACATCGAGGCAAATCCTGAAAAATATGCACATGCCTGTGCCGGAAAAAAGCTTGCCACTTTGTTCTATGAACCAAGTACAAGAACCCGACTGAGCCACGAGGCTGCCATGCTGAATCTTGGCGGAAGCGTTCTCGGCTTCTCTTCTCAGGATTCCAGTTCTGCTGCCAAAGGAGAAAGTGTATCCGACACGATTCGAACCGTATCCTGCTATGCAGATATCTGTGCAATGCGTCATCCAAAAGAAGGTGCCCCAATGGTAGCATCCAGACATTCTACCATCCCTGTGATTAATGCAGGTGACGGTGGACATCAACACCCGACACAGACTCTGACTGATCTTCTTACGATCCGCTCTTTAAAGGGACATCTGGATCACATGACGATCGGCTTATGCGGAGATCTGAAGTTCGGACGTACTGTTCACTCTCTGATTCATGCACTGGTGCGTTATCCTGGAATCCGGTTTATTCTGATTTCTCCGGAAGAACTGAGACTCCCAAGCTATATCCGTTCCGATGTTCTGGATCGTGAGAATATTCCTTATGAAGAAGTCGTACGTCTCGAAGATGCCCTGCCAAAACTGGATCTTCTCTACATGACACGTGTTCAGAAAGAACGTTTCTTCAACGAAGAAGATTATGTACGTATGAAAGACTTCTATATCCTGGATGCAAAGAAGATGAAAATGGCTCCGGAGAATATGTATGTACTCCATCCTCTTCCGAGAGTCAATGAGATCTCTGTTGAAGTAGATGACGACCCGAGAGCAGCATACTTTAAACAGGTGCAGTACGGTGTATACATCCGTATGGCGCTGATACTGACACTGCTGGAAATTGAAGTGTAAGGAGGAACGTATTATGATAAATAACACATTGAACGTTGGCCGTATAGAAGAAGGATTTGTTCTGGATCATATTCAGGCTGGTCGAAGCATGGATATCTATAAATATCTTCATCTTGACAAGCTGGACTGCTGTGTTGCAATTATAAAAAATGCCAAGAGCAGTAAGATGGGTAAAAAAGACATCATGAAGATTGAGTGTCCGATCGATTTTATGGATCTTGATATTCTCGGCTTTATCGATCACAACATCACCATCAATATTATCAAGGATTCTGAGATCGTTGAAAAGAAGGCATTACATCTTCCCCGCGAGATCAAAAATGTGATCCGCTGTAAAAATCCAAGATGTATCACATCCATTGAACAGGAATTGGATCATATCTTCGTTCTTACCAATCCTGAAAAAGAGATTTATCGCTGCAAATATTGTGAAGAGAAATATGAAGGCAATCTGAAATAATATAAAATGCATAATAATAAAGGGACTGTCTCAATATAGATATACTTCATGTAAAATATATCATTCCATAAAAACGCTTCGACGCTCACTCGCTTACCTCAGCTTTTCTTATGGAATGATATATTTCAGAATGATATCTCTATATTTGAGACAGTCCCTTCATTTTATTCATAATAGAACAAGCAAAACGATAAGCCGGGTTATGTCGTTGAGTAATCATCTATCTAGATCCATCGTTGCCGATGGATTCAAGCGACCTACCTAAGACGTGACGGGCCGCCACATTGTCTTTATCCGGTCTTGCTTCGAATGGGGTTTACATATGCCCCTGCTGTTACCAGCAGGGCGGTAGTCTCTTACACTGCCCTTCCACCCTTACCTGAATAGAATTCAGGCGGTACATTTCTGTTGCACTTTCCTTGGAGTCACCTCCACCGGACGTTATCCGGCATCCTGCCCTGTGAAGCCCGGACTTTCCTCGTCTGCAGCTTTTCAGCTTTTGCAGCCGCGATTACCTGTCTTACTTGCATATGTGCATTACGCACGTGTTTCATTATAACACTGGTATCTCAAAATCACAAATACTTTTTATTCTGTGATCCCGATATCGTCTATCAATTCATCACCATCAGCTGCAGATGTAGCCAGCTGATCACATCTTTCATTCTGCGGATGACCATCATGCCCCTTCACCCAGTGAAACACGACCTGATGCTGTTCCTTCGCTTTTAAAAGTCTTTTCCAGAGATCCACATTCTTGACCGGTTCATTCTTTCCCCGTTTCCATCCCTTTTTCAGCCAGCTGTCAATCCAGTGCTGATTGAATGCATCCACTACATATTTGGAATCAGAATACAGATCCACCTCACAGGAACGATTCAATGCTTCCAGTCCTGCAATTACCGCCATGAGCTCCATACGATTGTTGGTCGTGCGCCTGTATCCCTGGGAGAGCTCTTTCATATGCAGAATCCCCCTGGTATCCACATATTCCAATACAGTGCCATAGCCTCCCGGGCCATCCGGATTCCCTCTCGCCGCACCGTCCGTATAGATACTCACATGCATCATATTTCATCCTCCCATTCAAATATCTGCTGCGGACCGGTAATATGCATCACCCTGTCCTTATATGATTCTGCCTGCGGGTCATTCATTAATCTGTCATATACTTCATATCCGTCCCACATATGCATCGGAAATACACGTTCCGTATTCGTATGCTTCATAAAATAATCAAGCCCCCAGAGCTCCTGTTTTTCCTGTCTTGGATCCAGTGGAACAAAAGCAATATCGATACCGTCATATCCGATCTTACTTATTTCATGCTGATACTTTCTCCGCATCATTTCATTATAGACATCACTTTCTTCTTCCCAGTGCCACCAGTTCAGATCTCCGGCATGAT
>JAEDLC010000175.1 GCA_016295505.1 Dorea sp. | reverse complement strand
ACATAAAGATGTAACTGAAAGACTGCTCCAGATCAATCCTGCCCTTGCCGCGGAAGCGCGCAAGGTTCTGGAGGTCAACAAATCCGAACGCCACATTCGTGGCGGACTAGCTACCAGAGAGAAATATCTGCATATGGAGCATCGATAAGAAAATGGTTGGGAAGATATTTCATTCCCAACCATTTTTGTGATATTCTCACATTTGTGATATAATACCTCATGTTGAATATGAGTATGGAAGGTGAATGTTTTGACTAAAAATATGACAGAGGGCAGGCCGGTTCGATTGATTCTTCAGTTCGCAGTCCCTCTTTTGATCGGAAATCTGCTGCAACAGACATACAATATCATTGATTCTGCCATTGTAGGAAGGGTACTTGGCGCTAATGCTCTGGCGGCAGTAGGATCGACCAGCAGCGTGCAGTTTCTGGTCCTTGGCTTCTGTATTGGGACATGTACCGGATTTGGAGTGCCGATCGCCAAGGAGTTCGGCGCGGGAAAGCTGGAAGCGATGCGGGATTACATATTCCATGCAATGGTGCTGGCTGCTCTGGTTGCGGTGGTCATGACGGTTTCCTGTGCGCTTCTGACTCCGGAGATTTTACATATTCTTTCGGTTCCGGAAGAAATATACCATGACGCATATCTGTATCAGCTGGTGATCTTTCTGGGAATCCCATTTACAATTTTATACAATCTGATGTCCAGTATCTTACGATCGGTTGGAGACAGCCGGACACCCTTTATATTTCTGGCAATCTCAACGGTGTTGAATATTGGGTTGGATGCGTTCTGTATTATTGTGCTGAAATGGGGATGTGCAGGGGCTGCGATTGCGACGATTACCGCTCAGGCACTGAGCGGGATGATGTGTGCAGGATTTATCTGGAAAAAAGCAGCTATCCTCAGACCGACAAGACAAAATTGTGCGATGAAGGCCAAGGTGGCGAAGAATTTGCTTTTCATGGGTGTTCCTATGGGGCTGCAGTTTTCCATCACTGCGATCGGAAGCATGGTCATGCAGTCAGCGAATAATGGACTTGGAAGCATCTATGTGTCCGGGTTTACTGCCGGTATGAGGATCAAGCAGTTTCTGATGTGTCCGTTTGACGCGATTGGCTCTGCGGTATCGGTCTTCTGCGGGCAGAATCTTGGAGCTGAAAAGTTCCGGAGAATTCAGACGGGCATCAGGGAAGGCGTTGCAATCGCGGTTGGTTATGGAGTTATTGCCGGAGTGATTATGATCTTTTGCGGAAGATCCCTTTCCACTATTTTTGTCGGACAGGAAGCGATAGAAGTGCTGGATGCATCAGCCAAATATCTGCGCTGTATGGGATATTTCTTCTGGAGTCTTGGATTCCTGAATGTCTGCCGTATGAGTACGCAGGGGCTGGGATTTTCGGGAAGGGCAATCTTTTCCGGGGTTACAGAAATGTTTGCAAGAAGCATTGTAAGTCTGTGCTTTGTAGGATATTATGGTTATACAGCGATCTGTTTCGCGGATCAGGCTGCATGGGTAACGGCATGCTTATATATTGTACCGATGTGTATGGTCTGTGTGAATAAGATCAAATGGCAGAAAGGATAGAAGCTCTGCACAATATATCAGGAGGATGGGAAAATGTATTATAAGCAATATGGCAATACGGATATGAAAGTATCAGCAATCGGTCTTGGGACCATGCGTTATGATGAGGAAGATATTAAGGCAGGACGTCTGGAAAAATGTGCGGAGATTCCGCTGTATGCTTTTGAGAAAGGAATTAACTACTGGGATACGGCTCCGTTTTACTGTGACGATAAAAGTGAGATCGTGACGGGAATTGCGCTGTCTCAGGTGGATCGAAAAAAGGTATATGTCACTTCAAAGACGAATTTCAGTACACTGGAGACGGAAACACCGGATCGGGATGTCTTCCGGAGACGTCTGGAATTATCTCTGGATCGGCTGAAAACAGATTATATTGATTTTTACCATATGTGGTGTATGTTGAATCTGGAATCCTGGGAAAAGCATATGGAAGCTTTGTATGGATTTTTTGAGGAAGCGAAATCGGAAGGCCTCATCCGGAACATTGTATTTTCTTCGCATATGCAGGGAAATGACATCGAAAATGTTGTGGAAACAGGCAAATTTAAGGGGATGCTGATTGGTTATAATGCGCTGAATTATCAGTTCCGTCAGAGTGGAATACGAAAAGCATATGAAAATGGAATGGGAGTTGTAGTCATGAATCCACTCGGAGGAGGACTGATTCCACAGAATCCGGAAGCATTTTCCTATCTGACGGAAGGAACGGATCTGACAGTTGCTCAGGCGGCACTGCGGTTTGTGGCGTCTCACAGGGAAATTACGGTTACACTGGCGGGATGTACCACAAAGGAACAAATCGATGATGCAGTAAAAGCGGTCGAAGGGCTGGTGGAGGAACCGGCAGAAACAGTTGCTGAAAGGTATAACAAAAAAGGAAAGGCACTCAACAACCTCTGTACGGGATGCGGGTATTGCAAGGGGTGCCCGAAGGGAATTGAGATCCCGAAGTTTATGGATGCCTATAATCAGAAGATCCTGACAGGAAAAGAAGAGGAGATTGCAAAAAGACTGGAGAATCACTGGGATATAGAGAAGGAGATATCCGGAACATGTATTGCCTGTGGAAAATGTGAACGTCAGTGTACACAGCACCTTCCGATTATTGAACGTTTAAAGGAAAT
>JAEDLC010000174.1 GCA_016295505.1 Dorea sp. | reverse complement strand
GCAGTGGGAATGAGTGAAGTAAGTGATGCACTGATTATCGCAGTGTCAGAAGAGACAGGTGCAGTTTCAGTGGCACAAGGAGGAAAGCTTGCCCGTAATATTACGGAAGAAGAACTCAGAGACAGATTGTCCGACATTCAGCATAAAAAGAAAGAAACAGGCCGAATAGCAGCATTATGGAAAGGAAGGCGTAAGAATAAGAATGAGAATGAGAAGAAAACTGACCAACAATCTCAGCCTTAAAATACTGGCCTTTCTGATCGCGTCCTGTATGTGGCTTCTGGTGGTTAATATTGACGATCCGGTGACAGAGGAAACGTATTCCGGAATACCGGTCGAAGTGATTCATGAAGAAGTTGTGACGGACCAGAACAGCACATACCAGATTGTTGATGATACGAATGAGGTCAGTGTAACGGTTACTGCCAAACGGTCCGTGCTGAACAAGATCAAGTCGGAAGATATCAAGGCGGTTGCAGATATGAGAGAGCTGACGCTTCGCACACAGGTGCCGATAGAAGTAACGGTCGAGGGCTACCGGTATGACAAGGCAGTTGCAAAGCCGAGAAATCTTCAGGTACAGATAGATGAGGAAGCAAAGAATAATTTCCCGATCACTCCTACGACAATCGGAACCGTAAGAGAAGGATATGTGATTGCGGAAATGAATGCAGTTCCTCAGAAGGTGACTTTGCGTGGTCCGAAGACTGTGATCGACAGTATCAGTAAGGTCATGGCGGAAGTAGATGTATCCGGATTGTCGGAAGATACGACGCTGGAAGCAAAGCTTGTGTTGTATGATGCAAATAACAATGTGATTGATCAGACGCTGCTGGCGAACAATCTTGGAAAAGAGGGTGTGAGCGTAGCCGTTGAACTGTTCCAGATAAAGAATGTGCCGATCCGGCTGGATACTTCGAAGATATCAGCGGCGGACGGATATAAGATAAGCAGTGTGGAAGTGGAGCCGCAGGAAGTGAGTGTGACCGGAGATAAGGATACACTGAAGAAACTGTTGGAGATCGATATACCTGCAGAAGAGCTGGAGATATCTGATCTGACGAAAAAGTCGGAAGAGACGATAGATATATCGCCGTATCTGCCGGAAGGCGTCATGCTGGCAGAGTCGAATGCGAACAATGTTGTGGTGACGATTACGGTAGAACAACCCGGAACCAAGATGTATGAAGTGTCGACTGGATCAATTGTGGTGAATAATCTGGCGTCTGGTCTGGAGTTGAGTTTTGGAAACACGGTAGATCTGGAGATACAGATTAAGGGACCGAGTGAAAAGCTGGAAGTATTTTCCATTGCAAAAAAAGTCAGCATTGATCTGAAAAAATATACGACTCCTGGAACTTACACTGTTCCGGTGGCTGTGGAGCTCCCAAATGGATGCTCTCTGGTTAACGATGTAAGTGTCGAGATCGTATTGGAAAAAAAGAAAGAAGAATAACACGGAGGGAAATATGGTTAGTCAGAAAGTTACAATTACCAATCCTACTGGTCTGCATTTGAGACCTGCAGGAATATTCTGCAATACAGCCAGCAGATATGACTGCAGAGTGACATTTAAGTACGGTAACATGACAGCAAATGCAAAAAGTGTTCTGAGTGTTCTCGGAGCGTGCATTAAAAAAGGTGATGAAATCGAACTTGAATGTGAAGGAAAAGGTGAAGAAGAAGCATTAGCTGCTATGGTAAAAGCCGTAGAAGATGGGCTTGGGGAATAGGTAACAAAAGAAAGGGCCGGGAATGGAGCAGACATTCCCGGCTATTGCTTTGTAAAGTACTAGCATATACAGGATATTTTGTTGGAAAAGTGAACAGTGCATTAAAAGTACTGATCAACAGTGCGTATATAGATGAAAATGTGAGCCTTTCTCAGAAATCGTTGTGAAGCAACACCTTTTCAATGGATGGAAAAAGATGATATAATAGAGACAGTGTAATAAAAAGTAGGATGGAGGAATGATCATGAGAAAGAGAGTGTTGGCGCTGCTGCTTGTGACGGTGATGCTTATATCCGGCAGCTGGTGGGGGATGACAAGACAGTTCGTGGTGCATGCGGCAGAGCCGGATGAATCACAGGCAGGGACTATAGAGGAGACGTATGTCAATCCCATTTATCAGGATGTGGTCAGTGAAGAGGATCTGACGGCTGCTGCAGAAAATGGAATTGCGACATATGCAGAACCGGAATACGAGACGGATGAAAGTGTCCAGAATATTGCATCTATCATTCGTGAAAATATGATTCAGCGGGAAAGTATTATTACTGTATATTATAAGTCTGAACAGGAATATGATGATACGAAGTTGAAAAGCTGGGTAGAACTGGCAATGGCAGAAACAGAGGATTCACATGCAGGGGATTATCTTCGATGGTCATATGCGGGATACAATGCCAGTATTTCTCATTCTTCCTCTCAGGGGATGTTTTACTATACATATACGATTGCTATGACTTATTATACGACTGCAGAGCAGGAAGCGGAGCTGGATGCGGCGCTGACATCACTTATGGCAGAACTTGGAGTCAGGGATGCCGGTATGGCGGATTATGAAAAAGTAAAAAGAATCTACGACTATATCTGCAGCAATGTTACCTATGATTATGACAATCTGAATGATGATACATATAAGCTAAAATATACCGCATATGCGGCACTGATCCATAAGACGGCAGTCTGCCAGGGATATGCGGCTCTGGTTTACCGGATGATGGAAG
>JAEDLC010000051.1 GCA_016295505.1 Dorea sp. | reverse complement strand
TTCTTTAAACTTCGGAATCTCGATGACTTTACCTCCGGCAAGTGCAGACTGATGCGCACAGATTCCGAGCCCGGTCCAGTATGCTCCGAGAATATCATCAACGATCGGCTTACGGTTCTCGATGATAGATCGTACAAATTCATGCACCATATGTGGGTGGGAGCCACCGTGTCCGCCGCCCTGTTTGAAGGAAAGATGCATATTTTCATCGTTGTAGATGGTTTCGGTTGTAAATCCTGCAATTCCTTCCGGAAGACGATAACTGTAATCAGGAACCTGAATGCGCTGCTCGATGATCTCGCTTCCGCGGTTAAATCGTTCCGGATCGGAATCCAGATCAATCATATCCTGCTGCAGCTCTCCGGTCCGGGTATACAGAACCGGGGGTTCATCTGCCAGCTGCTGCCATTCAAAGCTCTTATTTTCACCATATACACGAAAGCATTCAGAATAACTCCGTGCAACGCCATATAAAAAACGCTCAACTTCAATCGTAACGTCACTGTCTTCCAGAGAAACCATGGCTGCTTCAAATGCATAAGGACAGCCGTATTTTTCTTTTAAGCTGTCGCGCACTTTGCCGGAACCTCTGGCATATACTGCAGAAGGATATTGGCCAAGCAGCATGAGGCACGGTCCGATCGCATGTGTCGGATGCATCAGTGGCGGATAACCCTCCCAGTAGGATGGCCATCCTTCCATATCCTGATAATGGGCACAGCTCATATACTGGATTTTTCCTAACTCTCCCTTTTTATACAGATCCTGCACATAGAAAAATTCTCTTCCAAATACAGTGGTTTCCAGGAACATATATTGCTTTCCGGACTTTTTCCTGGCTTCAATGACGGCATACAGTTCTTCTAAGGACATTCCCATTGGAATGGTGCACCCGCAGTGTTTTCCGGCATTCAGTGCACGTATGGATAATTCTGCGTGTGTTGCAGGCGGGGTGACGATATGGATGGCGTCTACTTCCGGATCATCCAGCATGGGCTGAATGTCTGTAAAGCATTCGTCTTCGCGGAATCCGAATTTTTCCTGTGCAATCTTAAGAAGTCTCTCATCAGTATCGGCAATGACGACGGACGCAACATCCGGATGTTTTTTATAGATTGCGACAAATTCCATACCGAAACTGATACCGACAACACCGATTTTTAGTTTTTTACTCATAGATAGTCTTTCTCCTTTTTGATATTTTTTTTGGTTAAGAAAGTGCCCGGCGTTTCGCCAGTTCTTTCTGAACTTTTGGCATAATGGAATCCAGCCTGAAGAACCGGATCAGCAGAATGATTGCGATACACAGGACAATGGGGATCCAGATGAAACTGATCTGGATACTCCTTAGCGCAGATGCAGTCTGCTTCTGATTGGCAACATATCCGCCTGCTTTGAGAAGATGCCCCAGAATGGAACTGCTGGCTCCCATGGCTGTATTGGAGAGCAGACCGGAGCATGCAGTGATCATACCGGCAATGTTTTTGCCGCTTGTGTATTCACAGTAATCTATGACATCCGGGCAGATTGTAAAGAAAGTTGCCTGGATCAGATACATGCCGCAGCCGGTGATGACGAGTCCACACATCAGGAGAGGAAGGATGTCGCCCGAGACGAATATAAGCAGGGTTCCGGCGATATAGATGGCTGCTCCGGTAATTACGGAATTGCGCTTTCCGATTTTGCCTGTAATATATGGAAGCAAAAGCAGTACAGGAAGACCGGAAAAGGTTCCCAGAAGGCCGATGGTCGGAATCAGTTCTACTCTCTCCAGATTGTAGGTAAAGTAATAGATGATCGAGGTGCTCCGGATATTGAACATGGAAAAATAGCAGAATCCAAGCAAAAACATGACCAGACACTGAGAATTCAGAGACCGGAAATCCTTTCGAATGGAAGAGTTTTCGCCCTTGGAAGCGGGGCGGATTACCTCTTCTGTATTTTTAAATGTAACAAAGAAAAGGAATGCAGCTGTCACAGCATAGATGGATACCGTGATCAGATATCCCTTTCTGGAATTTCCATTTCCAAAGTAATGTACCAGAGGTGTCGTAAAAGTTGTAATAATGGTAGCAGCAATCATGGAAAAGATCATACGGGCAGTGACCAGCACCGTGCGTTCTTTCGAATCTGATGTCAGAGTCGGAAGAATTGAGGTGAGCGGAATATTCACAAGCGCATAGATGAAGCTCAGAAGCACATATGACAAAAAGGCATAGATGATTCGACTGCTTCCTTCAAGAGGGGGAGCGCAGAAAACTGCAATGGTGACAAGACCAAGCGGTATGGCTCCAAATAAGAAATACGGTCTGTTGCGTCCCCATCGGGTATTGGTACGGTCGATGATCAGACCTGCCAGGATATCCAGAAATCCTTCTATTATCTTTGTAAGGAACATCATCGTTCCTGCGACTGCGGCACTGATTCCGAAGACATCTGTGTAGAAGATCATCAGATAAGATGCTATCATTGAAAAAATTAATGTACATGCAAGGTCGGCAACTCCGTAGCCAATTCGCATTCTCCATTTTCCCATTTCCAATTATCCTCCTGTTAATATCAAATAAACTGATTCTGTTCTTATTGTAGCAGGAGAATGCCTGAAAGTATTCCCTTCTATTGACTGAAAATTGTCATATTTTGTCCGGATACATGAAAAAAAGCCTGTAAAACTAAGTTTTATGGGCTTTTTGATATTGCTTTGGTGTTGTGTGGTATTGTTTCCTGAAGTATTGTATAAATGATTTTACATTGGCAAAACCGTTGTTGAAGGCAATTTCTGTCATTGTATTTTCTGTGTTCATCAGTTCATCCCGGGCTTTCTGTACACGATACAGAGCCAGACATTCGGAGAAATTGATGCCGGTAAGCTGCTTGAACTTTCTGGAGAAATATGCCGGAGACATGTTTGCCTGATCTGCAATCTGTGTAAGTGATATCTGTTGAGAATAGTTTTCTTCCATATAAGTGATGGCGTTTTGTATCTGTATTGCTTTCCGGGTGCTTTCGTAGTCGTAATAATATGGATTTTCTTCCAGACAATGCTCGAGTAACAGATATCCGGTCTCTAAAAGCAACGCACTGATCTTCATCTCATAATACGGCTTTTTTGCGGCATAGAGATCTGCAATCTGCAGTACTCGACTGCGTATTTCGGGAAGAATGTCTGCCCGGCCGGTCAGAGAAAACTGATACTTCGGAAAATCAGGGCAATATCTGGTGAAAAAATCATAATCCCATTGAATCGTAATTAATCTGATCGGTACGGATTCGTCGGGGGTATCTCCGGAATGTATTTTTCTGCTGTTGATGACACACATGTCACCGGAAGTCAATATGGATGGTCTTCCATCGACGATGGAGAGGGAAGTACCGGACAGTATGAGGTTGAGTTCTATATCCTTGTGCCAGTGGGGAGGAACACGGAAGTTATCACCGGACAGCGTCTGCGGCAGGATTTTCGCCGAAAGATTGTTGTGGTGAACAATCTCTTCCATTTTTACAGGCTGTATCATAACAAAATATACCTCTCTTTCTGTAAGTTACCTGATCTGACAAAACACATGTGTATATTATAGCATTGCGATGAGTAATTTTTGTGTAAAATGTTAAGAAAAATACATATTTGTTAAAAAAATAATGTAAATACATATGTCTTGTCACATGTAAATAACAGTGATATAATAGGGAAAGTTTGAGTTAAGAGGAGAAAAGATTATGGATATTGTTGATCGGATTAAAAAATTAAAAAAAGAGAAAAATGCAGTGATTCTGGCACATTATTATGTGAGACCGGAGGTACAGGATATCGCAGATTATATCGGAGATTCTTTTTATCTCAGCAAAGTGGCTGTCAGTCTGAAGGAACAGACAATCGTATTCTGCGGCGTGGAATTCATGGGTGAAAGCGCCAAGACTCTGAATCCGGAAAAGACGGTGCTGATGCCGGATCTTGGAGCAGACTGTCCGATGGCACATATGGCGAATGCAGAGACGATACAGAAGATGCGGGATACTTATGAGGATCTGGCAGTTGTATGTTACATTAATTCTACTTCAGATCTGAAACAGTATTCTGATGTATGTGTAACTTCCGCCAATGCAGTCAAGATTGTAAAGGCACTTCCGAATAAGAATATATTCTTTATTCCGGACAGAAACCTGGCACATTACATAGCAGGACAGGTTCCGGAGAAACATTTTGTGTATAACGAAGGCTTTTGCCCTACACATGAAAGAATAGAGGCTGAAGACGTTCTGAAAGTAAAGGCAGAGCATCCGGAAGCAAAGATACTGTCACATCCGGAGTGCAGAGGTGAGATCCTGGAGATTTCTGATTATATCGGAAGCACATCAGGAATCATTAAGTATGCAACAGAGAGTGAAGATCAGGAATTCATCATCTGTACAGAGGAAGGAGTTTCATACAAATTACATAAGGATAATCCGGATAAGAAGTTTTATTTTCCGGAGTCTGTTCCGACATGTCCGAATATGAAGAAAAACTCATTAGAAAAGATTCTGCATGTTCTTGAAACCGGCGACAATGAGATTCATGTCACAGAAGAACTTCGTGAAGCATCCAAAAAGCCTCTTGAGCGGATGTTGGAACTTGCAAAATAGGATCTTTCCGGAGCCTGGAGGGTAGATATATGATAATAGATACAGACATTGTTGTTGTAGGAAGCGGAGTCGGTGGGCTGTTCAGTGCATTGAATCTGCCGGGAGACCAGAAGATTGTACTGATTACGAAGTCTGATCTTGAGAGCAGCGATTCGTTTCTGGCACAGGGAGGAATCTGCGTACTCAGAGATGAAGAAGATTATGACAGCTATTTTGAAGATACAATGAGGGCCGGACATTATGAAAACAGGAAAGAATCTGTAGATATCATGATTCGAAGTTCGCGTGATATTATCAAAGATCTGGTTGCTTATGGTGTGGAATTCGAAAAGAAAGACGGAGAATTTGCCTATACAAGAGAAGGAGCGCATTCCAAACCGAGAATCCTGTTCCATGAGGATGTGACCGGAAAGGAGATTACAAGCAAGCTCCTTGCACAGGTGAAAAAGCTTGAGAATGTAGAGTTGTATGAATATACAACCATGACGGATATCATAGAAGAAGAAGGAAAATGTACCGGTATCATTGCCACATGCGGACAGGAAATACTGGAGATTCATGCCAGAGATACCATTCTTGCAAGCGGCGGAATCGGAGGAAGATATCAGCATTCTACGAATTTCCCGCATCTGACGGGAGACGCACTCGATATTGCCCAAAAACATGGTATTCGTTTGGAACATCTGGACTATGTGCAGATACATCCGACTACACTGTACTCGAAAAAGCCGGGAAGAAGATTTTTGATATCGGAATCTGTACGCGGGGAGGGTGCTGTGTTATACAATAAAGAGAAAGAGAGATTTGTGAATGAACTGCTTCCGCGGGATGTTGTGACAGAAGCAATCCGAGAACAGATGAAAAAGGATGGAACTGACTATGTATGGCTTTCGATGGAAAATATACCGAAAGAAAAGATATTAAATCATTTCCCGAATATTTATCAGCATTGTCTGGAAGAAGGTTATGATGTGACAAAGGAATGTATACCGGTCGTACCGGCGCAGCACTACTTTATGGGTGGTATCTGGGTGGATTCTGACAGCAGAACATCCATGGAGCATCTGTATGCAGTGGGGGAGACCAGCTGCAACGGCGTACACGGAAAAAACCGGCTGGCAAGTAATTCCCTGCTGGAAAGTCTGGTGTTTGCGAAAAGAGCGGCTTCTAAAATCCAGAGGGATCGTGTAATATAAAAACAGAATCGCAATATGGCAAAAAGGAGAAAAACTTATGAATACAATCACAATGAAATTACAGGCAGATCATCTGATCATGGAAGCGCTGAGAGAAGATATTTCCAGTGAGGATGTAACAACGAATGCAGTGATGAAAGAAGCGGTTCCGGGAGAAGTAGATCTGATCTGCAAGCAGGATGGAATTATTGCCGGGCTTTTAGTGTTTCAGAGAGTATTTGAGCTTCTGGATGAAAATGTAGAAACAGAATTTTACTGTAAAGATGGAGATATGGTTTCCAGCGGACAGTTGATGGGGAAGGTAAGAGGTGATATCAGAGTTCTGTTGTCAGGAGAAAGGGTTGCTCTTAATTATCTGCAGAGAATGAGCGGAATTGCGACATATACGCATTCAGTTGCAAGTCTGCTGGAAGGAAGTAATACAAAGCTTCTGGATACGAGAAAGACAACTCCGAATATGCGGATATTTGAAAAATATGCAGTGCGCGTCGGCGGCGGTTATAATCATCGCTACAATCTGTCCGACGGAGTTCTGTTGAAGGATAATCATATCGGAGCAGCGGGCAGTGTGACAAAAGCAGTGCAGATGGCGAAAGAATATGCTCCGTTTGTCCGGAAGATAGAAGTGGAAGTTGAGAATCTTGAGATGGTAAAAGAAGCGGTAGAAGCAGGTGCCGATATCATTATGCTGGATAACATGTCTACAGAAGAAATGCAGGAGGCTATTCGTCTGATCGATGGAAGAGCAGAGACGGAATGTTCCGGCAATGTGACCAGAGAGAATATCGGCAGACTTACTTCTCTTGGCGTAGACTATATTTCCAGTGGGGCATTGACACATTCTGCACCAATTATTGATATTTCTTTAAAGAATCTTCAAGTTGTATTATAATAGAAGAATCAGGAAATATATGGAGGTGACGACGGAAGAATGACGGGTACAGACAGAAGAAAACAGATTGTTCAGCAGATAAAGGATAGCCAGGTGCCGGTCTCGGGAACGAAGCTTGCCTCTGCCTATGGTGTAAGCCGTCAGGTAATCGTACAGGATATAGCATTGATCCGTGCTGCAGGTTATGATATTATCTCTACCAATCGCGGTTATATTCTGAATACAGTAAAATCAGTCAGCAGAACGTTTAAGGTACATCATACGGACGAACAGCTGGAGGAAGAACTGAATGCGATTGTTGATCTGGGCGGCTGCGTGGAAAATGTCATGATACATCACAGGGTATATGGTACGATGGAAGCTGAGCTCGGCGTGAATTCGAGAAGAAAAACAGCAGAATTTATGGAAGATATCCGACAGGGAAAGTCCAGTCCGCTAAAAAACATCACATCGAATTATCATTATCATCGTGTGAGTGCAGACAGTGAAGAGACGCTGGATATGATCGAAGAGGAACTGAAAAAAAGAGGATTTCTTGTGGCAACAACACCGGAGACTGTATAATGTCATATGGGGACTGCAGTAATGAAGTTACGGCAGTCCCTTTCCGGTGCTTAAGATCCGGCACCGAACAATGTCCGGGAACTGTTTGGTCAGCATAATTGAAAACGGTAACAATGAAAATTACAGCTTGAAAAATCAATGTGGAACAACTAGAATAGATATATTAGGTTAAAATAAAAGGAAGGATTATAAATATATGGAAATATTGATAGATGTGTTGATTGATACTTGCCTGGACTGCCT
This sequence comes from Dorea sp., assembly GCA_016295505.1. Classification (GTDB taxonomy): domain Bacteria; phylum Bacillota; class Clostridia; order Lachnospirales; family Lachnospiraceae; genus Dorea_A. Next base: position 5,729 of record JAEDLC010000051.1, on the reverse strand, counting down.
GAAAATGCTTCCTTTTTTATTTGCGGCATTTTTGATGATTGAAGCATTGGAGCATTATTCCGGAGATTTTTCTGCAAAGCTGCTTGCAAAGGTGGGAAAAGCAGGCCCTGTGGCCGGAGCAGTCGTTGGCTGTGTTCCACAGTGCGGCTTTTCTGTGATGGCAGCGAATCTGTATGCGGGAGGAATTATCTCTGTCGGAACTTTGTTGTCTGTATTTGTGGCAACTTCTGATGAAGCGATACTGATCATACTCGGAAAGCCGGAGTATGCAGGGAAAGTGGGTGTTCTTCTGGTGACAAAGGTCGTGATTGCCATTGTGGCAGGATATGTGGCGGATCTGTTTCTGAAAGACAGAATATCCATACCAAAAGCAAACGGCAATCTGTGCCATGACTGCGGCTGTCACAGAGAACATGCGGGGATTGTAAAGCCTGCATGGAATCATACAGTGAAAATGACTGTATATCTTCTGGTATTTACGGGAATATTAAATCTGTGTATCGAATTAATCGGAATTGACCGGTTATCGACATTGCTGCTTGGAGATACGATATTTCAGCCAATGATTGCTGCTGTGATCGGACTGATCCCCAATTGTGCGGCCTCGGTGATTCTTACACAGTTGTATCTGAGCGGTGCCATCTCATTTGCATCGGTGATTGCCGGACTCTGTACAGGGGCAGGAATCGGACTGGTGGTATTGTTCCGCATGAATCATAATAAAAGTGAAAATTTTAAAATCCTGGGAGTATTATACGTCACGGCAGTGATAGCTGGTATGATACTTGAACTGATTTCGTGAAAAACTTGACAGGAAGACGTAAAAAGAATATGATTGGATGAAGGAGAGCAAAGCGGCGGAGATGTCTGTAAGAGATATTCTGCCGTTTTTTCTATAGACAGCTTATGTCATATGATCAAAGGAGGAAAGAAGATATGACAACAAATAAAAGTAAAGTGGTAATTGTCGGATGTGGTCTGGTTGGATCATCTACTGCTTTCAGTCTGCTGACACAGGGAGTCTGTGATGAGATTATGATGGTAGATATCAATCAGGAAAAAGCATTGGGAGAAGTGCTGGATCTCAAGGACTGTGTGGAGTACCTGAACAGAAATACCAAGGTATATCAGGGAAATTACGAGGATTGTGGGGATGCGGATATTATTGTGATTACAGCAGGAGCACCTCCAAGACAGGGACAGTCACGGCTGGATACGCTGGAAGCATCTGCAAAGATTACCAGGTCGATCGTAAAGCCGATTATGGAAAGCGGGTTTGACGGTATTTTTCTGATCATATCGAATCCGGTGGATATTATCGCACATTATGTACAGATATTATCCGGACTTCCCAAGAATCAGGTGATCGGTACAGGCACTGCATTGGATTCTGCACGTCTGAAGAACTTTATTGCAGAACTGATCCACGTGGATCCGAGAAGTGTGTATGCATTTTCCATGGGTGAACACGGGGATTCACAGATGGTGCCATGGTCTGCAGTAACGGTGGCGGGCAAACCATTTTATGATATTATTCGTGATAACCCGGAGCTCGTCGGAGACGTGGATCTGGACAGTCTGGTCATGAAAACGGCACAGGAGGGCTGGGAGATTCTCAACAGAAAGGGAACTACCTATTATGGAGTTGCAACGACTGCTGTCGGTGTGATCAAGGCGATTCTCCATAATGAGAACCGTATTATTCCGGTATCCACACTGCTGGAAGGAGAGTACGGAGAGAAGGATGTATACTGTGGAGTTCCGGTTGTTCTGAACAGAACAGGAGCGTCTGATGTGCTGGAGATTCATATGACGGGCCAGGAGCTGACCAGATTTAAAGAATCTGCAAAGGTCATTCGGGAATATACGCATAAAATTATGGAATTTTAGCTTATAATTGCATTTTCCAGATATTGTGATATAATAGTCAAGTCTAGGTGACGAAGCTTAGGACAATGAGGAGGAATTATAATGGCTACAAAAAAAGCAACATCAGTAACCCCGAAAACCGAAACTGTAAAGGAAACAGCAACAAAAGCAGAGACTGTAAAAGTATCAGCAAAAGCAGAGACGGCAAAGACTCCTGCAACAGAAGCAGCAACAGAGGATAAGGCACCTGAGAAGAAAGCACCTGCAAAGAAAGCAACAACTACAAAAAAGACAACGACGAAGGCAGCAACTGCTAAAAAACCTGCAGCAAAGAAGACTGCAGCAAAGAAAGAAATGAAAGTAAGTGCTGTTGTTCAGTACGGAGGAAAAGAAGTCGAAGAAAAGGATATCATTGCCAGAGTGAAAAAGGCATGGACAGCTTCCGGAAAGAAAGTTGGAGATATCAAGACGATGGATTTATACATAAAGCCGGAAGAAACGACTGTTTATTATGTAATTAACGGTACAGAGACGGGATCAGTTGAGTTCTAGGGAAACATGTATGAAGAGGGGCTGTTGCGGAATATGTGACAGCCTCTTTTTGGTATATGAAAGGTATTTTTTCAGGATTCTCTTTACGATTGAATTTCTGGCTGATATAATAAAATAGGTTTTTTATATGCGTATCGTTATTGACAAGAATTGAAGGAGATTAGAAACAATGAACGAAATGATGAACATGCTGGATATGCTGAAGGATATGGATGGATCAGCAGATGCGATACTTGAGGGAGCGTCTCAGATTGTTATGGGAGCTGCGGTCGTCACGATTGTGATTGGACTCGTGATTGCGATTTTCGGATTGAAGATCGTCCGGGTGCTTGCCGCATTGATCGGTCTTGTGCTCGGGGCAGGAATCGGAATCGCCGCAGGCGTAGTGGCAGGGCTGAATGGAACGGCAATGATTGGTGTTACTGCTGGGGGAGCTCTTATTCTGTGTATACTGGCTGCTGTTTTGAAAAAGTTCGGCGTCTTTTTAGTGACCTTTTTTTATAGTATGGGAACAATGAGCCTTCTGATTCGGTCAACGAATCTGATCGTCATTATCATCTGTCTGGCAGTATCGATCATTCTTGCTGTTCTGGCTGTGCTTTTTACGGATCTGATTGTAATATTGATTACCGGAATTACCGGCGGAACGGAAGCAGGTATGGCCCTTCCTGTTCTGTTCGGAATGAGCAATACGGTTTGGATCGGATATGCGCTCAGTGCAGCACTCGCTGTGATCGGCTGGATGATTCAGACAATGATGCATTCCAGAAAGGTCGGAAAGAAAGAAAAGATATATTCCAGAAAAGTCAGAGATCAGGAATCCATGGAATCTGAAGTGGAAAAAGCGAGAATGGTTCTTGATGAAGATATGGAAGATTCAGAGGATGAAGACGATTAAAAAGTATTGTGGATAATAGGAAAACAAGTCCATTTTATGACACACCTCTTCTGCTATAGTAATAACTATGGAAGGAGAGGTGTATTTTATGTCAGAAAAGATGAAAATGGTTGTTGCTATTACAGGAATTGCAGTTCAGATGATGTTGATGCTGCTGTATAGTTTTTCGGAGATTGAAGTGCCGGGATATCTTTATATGATTGTATGGATTATGTGTGCGGTTTTTGTGAAAAGGTCTGTTAATAATGGAAAAATAATCTAATTAACAGTATTCTGGCTTAGTTGTATTTTGAACAGGATGTGCTATAATATTGTTAAGATTATTGTGAAGGAGGCTTACTTATGAAACTGGATATGCATTGTCACGTGCGGGAAGGATCTGTTGACAGCAAGGTAAGCTTGGACGAGTATATCATGATTTTAAAGGAAAAAGGATTTGACGGAATGTTGATTACAGATCATGATACGTATCATGGATATCGTCATTGGAAGAATCACATGAAGGGAAAGATGCACGAAGATTTTGTTGTGCTCAAAGGCATCGAGTATGATACTCTGGATGCCGGGCATATTATCTGTATCATGCCGGAGGGTGTGAAGATGAGACTTCTGGAATTAAAAGGTCTGCCGGTCAGTGTACTGATTGATTTTGTGCATCGCCATGGTGGAATTCTGGGACCGGCACATCCCTGTGGAGAAAAGTATCTGAGTTTTACGAATACAAACAGATTCTACAAATCTCCGGAGTTGATCAAACGTTTTGATTTTATCGAAGCATTTAATGCGTGTGAATCGGAAGCCTCAAATGACGGAGCAATGAAACTTGCAAAAAAATATAAAAAACCGGGAATCGGAGGAAGCGATGCACACAAACAGGACTGTGTGGGAATGGGATATACAATTCTTCCGGAACGCGTCACCTGTGAGACCGAGCTGATCTCCCTGATCCGAAGTAAGGCACAGATTGAAACGGGCGGTGCTCTCTATGGCAAGACGGTTAAAGATAAGATGGGAGCAGCACATAAGATTCTGACATACTCATTCTGGTTTTATAACAGAGGAGGAGCGCTTCTCAAGCAACACAGCAGAACGGAGAAAGGGAAAATTGAGAATCCGATTGATCCGATCGATCCGATCGAGATCCCATATCTGCACAATATAAGAAGACAGAAAATGCATGCAGATATGTAAATAAAGGAAAGGTGAAATGGTGGTGAAGAAATTCATCACCATTCTTTGTTGCACCAATATATTTATCTGTGTTAAAATACAGCGTAAGACCAGACATATAAGGAGGAATAATTGTTATGGGAATGACAATGACGCAGAAAATACTGGCAGCACATGCCGGCCTGGAATCTGTAACCGCAGGACAGCTGATTGAAGCAAAGCTGGACGTGGTTATGGCCAATGATATCACAGGACCAATGGCACTGCCTATTTTCAGAGAAATGGCAGATTCCGTATTTGATAAAGATAAAGTGGTTCTTGTACCGGATCATTTTACCCCGAATAAGGACATTAAATCAGCAGAAAATTCAAAAGCAATTCGTGAGTTTGCCGGAGAACAGGGACTGTCCTGGTATTTTGAACAGGGCAAATCAGGAGTAGAGCATGCAATTCTTCCGGAGGCGGGAGTTGTAGCCGCCGGCGAATGTATTATCGGTGCGGATTCGCATACATGTACATATGGAGCTCTTGGATCGTTTTCCACAGGTGTGGGTACAACGGATATTGCAACCGGAATGGCAACCGGAGAACTGTGGTTCAAGGTTCCGGGAGCAATTAAGTTTGTGCTGACCGGGAAACCGGGACCATACGTAAGTGGTAAAGATATTATCATTCATATTATCGGTAAGATCGGTGTAGACGGAGCACTGTACAAATCTATGGAGTTTACAGGAGAGGGTATTGCAAGCCTTTCTATGGATGACAGATTTACAATGGCTAATATGGCAATTGAAGCCGGAGCCAAGAACGGTATCTTCCCGGTGGATGAAAAGACAGAAAGCTATCTGAAAGAGCATACAAAGAAATCTTATCAGGTATTCGAAGCAGATGAAGATGCAGAATATGATGAAGTTGTTGAGATCGATCTTTCTGAAGTACGTCCGACAGTGGCGTTCCCACATCTTCCGGGCAACGCAAAGACGATTGATGAGATCGAAGCAATGGAGCCGATCAAGATCGATCAGGTAGTGATCGGATCCTGTACAAACGGAAGAATGGAGGATATGAGAAGAGCGGCAGCAATTCTCAAGGGACGTACCGTTCATCCGGATGTTCGTGTGATGGTGATACCTGCAACACAAAAGATCTACAAGCAGTGTATTGCAGAAGGTCTTCTGGATATCTTTGTAGATGCGGGATGTGCAGTTAATACACCAAGTTGTGGACCTTGTATGGGTGG
>JAEDLC010000173.1 GCA_016295505.1 Dorea sp. | reverse complement strand
TCGCAGGAATCACTGTGTTCGCCTTTTTCACGGTTGGTTATACGCTTTTAACAATCATATAAATCTTATACAGTCATATGATTCTTAAATAGCTCTGGTATATTCTTTCAGCCATTCTCTTTCTTCTTCAGTCAGACGTGGGCCGATCTTTTCATATACGTCCTTGTGGTAATTGTTCAGCCATTCTCTTTCATCTTTGCTCATTTCTTCCGGGTCGATTCCGTCCAGATCGATTGGAGCGAATGTGATGGTCTCAAAGTACATGAACTGTCCGTATTTATTTTTCACACCTTTTCTGACGATGAATTCATTTTCAATACGAATACCAAACTGACCATCTTCGTAGATTCCCGGCTCATCTGTGATAACCATACCCTCTTCTAACTGATGGTGTTCATTCTTGCTTGGAACAACATACCAGCGGAATCCGGTCGGTGCTTCGTGGATGTTTCCAAGATATCCGACACCATGTCCGGTACCGCACTGGAAATCCAGATCCAGATCCCAGATCGGGCCTCTTGCAAGCACGTCAAGATTGTATCCATAGCATCCATACAGGAATTTTGCACGGGACAGACGCATCATGGCACGTACAACAGCAGTAAAGTATTTTTTCATCTGATCCTCTACGGAACCAAGAATGAAAGTTCTGGTGATATCTGTAGAACCTTCGTTGTATCCGCCACCGGTATCATTTAAGAAAAATGCGCCGGATTTCAGCTGAACATCCGATTCTTCACTTGGAGAGTAGTGCATCATGGCAGCGTGATCATCAAAAGCACACAGTGGCTCAAAACTGTCACGGATGTAGCCTTCCTGTTCTGCACGTAATTCAGTTAATTTGGCTGCAGAACTTAATTCGGTGATAGTCTCTTTGTCATAGCGTGTTTTGATCCAGTACATGAATTTTGTGATCGCAACACCGTCCTTAATATGCGCCTCCTTGATGTTTTCAAGCTCAACTTCATTCTTCATGGCTTTCATGAGAATAGTCGGATTTGCTGCCTCTACGATCTTACAAGGAATGTTCTTGTACAGAGCATAATTCATTTTCATTGGATCGATCAGAACAACTTTGTCGGAATCCAGTTTTTTCACATCTTCGTAAATATCATTATAAGGATGAATATTTACATTGTTTTTCTTTAATTCTTCGTGAATCTGGTCATTCAGTTTTGAGTCATCTACGTAGAGCTCTACAGCGTCCATGGTTACGGTTGCGTAGGAGAGTAATAACGGGAAGAAATCAATATCATCTCCACGGATATTCAGAAGCCAGCATACATCATCAAGGGATGCAATAATGTGGGTGTCTGCTCCGTTTTCTTCCATCTTTGCTCTTACACGTGCAAGCTTGGAAGCTGTGCTTTCTCCGGAATATTTTTCTTCCAGGAAAAATGCCGGTTTTTTGGAAAGCTCCGGGCGATCCTCCCAGATTGCATCGATCAGATCTTCTGCGTAGTTGATCTGAATATTTTTTGCAGACAGTGCGTCTTCATATTCCTGACCTTCACCCATAGAAAGTACACGGCCATCAAATCCTACAGTTCCGCCTTCCGGAACATTTGCATTCAGATATTCCGGGATAGAAGGGGTGTCGCCAACAAACATTTTCATCAGACGGATGCCGCTTCCTTCCAATTCATTGGTTGCCTGGAAGAAATATCTGCCGTCTGTCCAAAGTCCCCCATCATCTTTGGTGATTACAGCAGTGCCGTAGGAGCCGCTGAACCCAGTGATGAATTTTCTTGCCTTAAAATGTTCTCCTACGTATTCGCTCTGGTGAAAATCAGCAGTCGGAACAACGTAAGCGTCGATTCCTTTTTCTGCCATCAGAGCACGCAGTTTTGCAATTCTTTCAGCTACAACTGTCATAATAAAAACCTCCTTAATTTGTAAATGTTTTTATAAAAAGAGGCTCCCGGGAACCCGGGAGCCCTTTCCATCGAAAAGTAAATTCTATTATGTATTGACTTATTTGCCGCCAACCATTTCGTCGAATTTCTTTGTGAATGCTAACATGATCACACCGCAGGCGATGATAACGATAGTTACGATACCATAAGCCTTAACGAATGAGAAGTTAGCCAAGAAGTTGTAAAGCGGTCCATATCCTTTTCCGGAGAAGAAGATGATGAGCGGCCATACACCAAGTAATGTTCCAAGAAGTTTCTTAGGAGCATATTTGTTGATGAAAGAGTTTCCAAGTGGTGAGAAGATAACTTCACCAACTGTCATGGCAACTGCTGTCAGAAGGATGATCCAGATACCAGCCGGATCCTTTGTTCCTTCGCCGCTGATGATAGCTGCAACAACCATGCATGCTGTACACAGACCAAGAATGATAATTCCAAGTGCTGTCTTTGTGAACATACCCCAGTCACCCTGTGGTCTCTGTTTCATCTTAGCCCAAATACCAGCGAAGACTGGGCAGAGGATGATACAAAGAAGAGCGTTTGCAGAGTCAAACCATGCAGTAGGCATCTGGAAAGAACCAATGTTCCAGTTAGCCCATCCCATACCACCTTGCTCTACCGGACCGAACTCGTAGTAGACTGGCATGTATACCATGTACCAGATCAACCAGAAGATACCGGAGAACAGTGTTACAATCAGGATAGCGATAACACGGTTTTTCTCAAGCTTTGTAAGTGGAGCGTTGTCTTTTTCTTTGTCAGCAGAGTCAACGTCTTCTGTTCTGTTGTCAACAAGGAATGGTTTCTTACCAGCATCGCCG
>JAEDLC010000050.1 GCA_016295505.1 Dorea sp. | reverse complement strand
TCATGCTCTTTTTCTTCCATCAGCATATCTACATAGAGTCTGTAGCCTTTGTCCGAAGGGATACGTCCTGCTGACGTATGAGGCTGGATGATATATCCCATCTCTTCCAGATCCGCCATCTCATTACGAATGGTAGCAGAACTGAGATTCAGATCCGTATATTTGGAAATCGTTCTCGATCCAACCGGTTCTCCTGTCTCCAGATAATTCTGAATGATCGCATGAAGAATCTTCAGCTTCCGGTCGCTGAGCCCATCTGTCAATATCATCTGTTCCTCCTCCTTTCGGTTTTCCTCTGTTAGCACTCTGTAATTTTGAGTGCTAACATCTTTCGAATATTAAGATAGCACTCCATTTTACGTTTGTCAACACTGTTTATACTTTTTTTACAAAACAATTTTATACCTAAAATGGGAGCAGAAAACAAGGAATTGTCAGTGATACGGTCTATGCTCCTTTCCATCCCATTTCTAGTCGATTTCAAATACCATCTCAAATTTCCAAAATCAATCTATACATGCATCCAACCATTCTATACATGCCTATAACCAATCTATACATGCCTATAATTTTAGAGAAATCCATCAAGAAATCTAATTTCAAATCTGTACATGTAAATAATTCTGGGAAAATCCATCAAGAAATCTAATTTCATATCTGTACATGCAAATAATTCTGGAAAAATCCATCAAGAAATCTAATTTCTAGTATATGCATGAAAAAGCTTTAAAAAATTACCATCAAAATATCCAATATCAATTTCTTGATTGAAAAGGACGCAAAAACATACCATCAGGACGTCGAATATCACATCTATGATGGTATAGGTATACCACTATGATGGTATAGGTATATCTCTCTGCCATTACCATCATGAACTCCCATGACAAGTACATATAATGAAAACAAATGTATCAGAAACGTTCGCCGACAGGTGCACAAAAAAATAAGAGATTGTCCTGCGACAATCCCTTATGCATAGCTTGCTTCTCTTAGCTGAGCTCGATCTTTTCAGCCTCTTCCGGTTTAAAATCGTTTCTGAGATCATAGATATTATGGCCTGTAGATTCGCTCAGTACTCTTCCCTCTAATGAATAGCAGCGGATGAATCTCTTGTTATCTACGGTTGACCAGTGCTCTACATCCCATGTAAGATATCCGTCTTCATCGGTTTTCTTTTCCTTCAGATACAGATCCACCTGACGACCATTCTTCATGATCTGAATCAGACCATCTGTTCCTGCTACTTCTACTTCTTCTTTTTTTACTGTGTCATAAATCTTCATTTTGTTTCCTCCTTAAATTGTTCCTGCTTCACATTTAATCAGTTCCGCATTCCCCTTGATTGCTCTGTAACGATTATACGCTTTATAATAGGAAAACACAAGAACCGTTCTGTCTTTTCTCACTTGAAATCTATGACTGTCTCTTCAGGTATTCCATCCACTCCCGGATCTCCTTCTCATGCCCGTTCTCACTCGGCTTATAAAAGGTTTCACCCTGTATCTCGTCAGGAAGATACTGCTGCTTCACATAATGATCCGGATAATCATGCGCATACCTGTAACCGACTCCGTGTCCCAGATTCTTAGATCCTTTATAATGTGCATCCTGGAGATGTGACGGAACCGTGGTTCTCTTCTGCTTCACACTTTCCATCGCGTCAAAGATCGCATTTGTAGCAGAGTTGCTCTTCGGAGCTGTCGCTACGTACAGTACAGCCTGTGACAGAATGATCTGTGCTTCCGGCATACCGATCCGTTCAACCGCCTGTGCCGCAGATACCGCTACCGTAAGTGCCATCGGATCTGCATTTCCCACATCTTCCGAAGCACAGATCATGATCCTCCTTGCAATAAACTTGATATCTTCCCCTGCATACAGCATCTTTGCAAGATAATATACCGCTGCATCCGGGTCAGAGCCCCGCATGCTCTTGATAAATGCGGATATCGTATCGTAATGATTGTCTCCTGTCTTATCATAGCGGACCACACGCTTCTGAATGCATTCACCGGCCACCTCAAGCGTCAGATGAATCTTTCCGTCTTCGCTCCTCGGCGTCGTAAGGATTCCAAGCTCTACCGCATTCAATGCATTTCTCGCATCCCCACCCGAGATGTCTGCCAGAAACTCCATCGCATCATCCTCGATCACTGCCTGATAGCTTCCCATTCCCTTTTCCACATCATACACCGCACGGTGTAAAAGCGTCTTAATATCCTCTTTATCCAGCGGATGCAGTTCAAAGATACTGGAACGTGAGATCAGCGCACTGTTCACCTCAAAGTAAGGATTCTCCGTAGTCGCACCAATCAGAATGATCGTCCCGTCCTCTACAAAAGGCAGAAGATAATCCTGCTGACTTTTATTGAATCTGTGAATCTCATCCACAAACAGGATCGTCTTCTTATGATACATCCCCTGCAGTTCCTTGGCTTTACTGACCACTTCCTCCATATCCTTTTTCCCGGCCACAGTTGCATTGATCTGGGTAAATTCTGCGCTGGTAGTATGCGCGATCACCTTTGCGAGTGTTGTCTTTCCGGTTCCCGGAGGACCATAAAAAATGACCGAACTCAACTTATCTGCCTTGATCGCGCGATACAGAAGCTTGTCTTTTCCAATAATATGCTGCTGCCCCACCACTTCATCCAGCGTGGTCGGACGAAGTCTGGATGCCAGTGGCGCTTCCTTTTCCATATTCTGTTCTCTCATATAATCAAATAAATCCATCTTCTTCCCCCTGTCCCTTCTAACACTCACAGATGTCCCGGATGACCTCTCCTGCAATCAAAAGGCCTGCAACCGGAGGAACAAAAGACACACTTCCCGGAATTGAACGCCTTTGTCCCTTTTCTTCTCCACTGTCCCTTCCGGAAATATCCACCGGCTTTTCTTTCGAATATAATACCTTCAGATGAAAGATTCCCTTTGCCTTCAATTCCTTTCGCATGACCTTGCACAGAGGACATACCGAAGTCTTACTGATATCTGTGATCTCAAACATCTCTGCATGCAGCTTATTCCCCGTCCCCATACAGGATATGATCGGGATCTCATCGGCTTTGGCCCGTTCCACCAGTGCAAGCTTTGCCGTCACCGTATCAATTGCATCCACGATATAATCCGGTCGCTCCTCAAAGAGCGTGTCCATATTCTCAGGAAGCACAAACATCTCATGCGTCACTACTTCCGTCTGCGGACAGATATCCCGGATTCTTTCTTTCATCACCTGCGTCTTATACTGCCCGATCGTACTGTGATACGCGATAGACTGCCGGTTAATATTCGTAAGCGACACCGTATCGTTATCCACCAGAATCAACCGTCCTACGCCGCTTCTCGCAAGCGCCTCAATACAATGGGAGCCGACGCCGCCGACTCCCAGTACCATCACCGTACTCTTTCTCAGCCTGTGAAGACCTTCCTCTCCGATCAACAGCTCTGTTCTTGAAAATTCATTTGCCATATCTTAACCTTTCGTCTACTTCATCTACTGTCAGCTAATCTAATATCAATTGATCTACCGTTACAAATTCATATCCCTTTTTCTGTAATATATCTATGATGCGAAGTGCCGCATCCACACTCGATCCGTAACAATCGTGCATTAAGATAATATCATTTTCCTCCGCTTCCGTCACTACCTTATTTACAATTTCATCGACGTTCTCAGTCGTCCAGTCCAACGGATCAATCGTCCACATGACCGGCATGACCTCTATCTCCAGTTCCAGATCCCTCTGCCACAGTCCAAATGGCGGCCGCATGTATTCCACATGCTCTCCTGTAATGGAGCAGATGACCTGATCTGTCAGTTCGATCTCCTCTCTTGCCTTTTCATCCGATACTTTTGTGATCTCCACATGATGATAGGTGTGGTTGCCGATCAGATGCCCTTCTTCATATTCTCTCTTTACCAGATCCGAATAACGTTCCGCATTTTCCCCAATCAGGAAAAATGTTGCTTTGACTCCCCTTTCCTCCAGTCCATCCAGAAGCCTTCCCGTACATTCCGCACTTGGCCCGTCATCAAATGTAATTGCAATCTGCGGTGCCTCTCTGACCATGGAGGAAGCTACATATTGAACAGCCTCTCCGATTGTCTCTTCCTGTATATGTCCATCTGCGCTCCCTCCTATATACCCGGGGCTCTGTAATATCTCCCAGATCTGAGACAGGCAGAACAGGCCGCCTGCAATACAGATCATACATAATATCCCAATTCCACCATCTACTCTGCGCTTCATGAACTCCTATTCTTCCCTCCTGCATACTGCTGATCCATGATATCCGGATCTCCCGGCGGAAATTCCCGCTACCTTATATATTATGAAGCCATTCAAATGTGTATGAACGCATTGCATTATATATACTATAATGATATAATACCCCGTGTTGTTCAGAATAAATGATTCAGGAGGGATCAATAATGACCGAAACACACACCAAAGAAAACAAAATGGGAACGATGCCTGTTCCAAAGCTTCTGATCTCCATGTCACTGCCCATGATGATCTCCATGCTGGTACAGGCTCTTTATAATATTGTAGACAGCATGTTCGTTGCAAAATTGAGCGAAGATGCTCTGACCGCCGTATCACTGGCATTTCCGGTTCAAAATCTGATGATTGCGGTTGCTGCCGGAACAGGTGTCGGTATCAATGCGCTGCTGTCCCGTAATCTGGGAGAAAAGAACTTTGAAGGCGCCAACAAAGCTGCACGAAACGGCATCTTTCTTGCCATTATCAGCTGCATCATATGTGCACTGCTTGGCACCGTCGGCTCACACTTTTTCTTTGCCATGCAGACAGACAATACAGCGATCGTTACATACGGAACACAATATATGCAGATCATCACCCTTTTTTCCTGCGGAATCTTTCTTCAGGTCACCCTTGAGCGACTGCTTCAGTCCACCGGAAAGACCATCTACAGCATGATCACACAGGGAACCGGCGCCATCATCAACATCATACTGGATCCTGTTCTGATCTTCGGGCTGTACGGATTTCCAAGACTGGAGGTCGCAGGAGCCGCCATCGCAACCATCTTCGGCCAGATGATTGCGGTTACCATGTCCCTTTTCTTTAATATAAGAAAGAACAAAGAGATCAACATCAACTTAAAAGGATTCCGTCCGGATTCCCGAATCATCAAAACCATCTATGAGGTCGGTGTTCCTTCCATCATCATGCAGTCCATCGGCTCTGTCATGACATTTGGAATGAACAAGATCCTTCTGATGTTCTCTTCCACCGCAGCTGCCGTGTTCGGTGTATACTTCAAGCTCCAGAGCTTCATCTTTATGCCGGTATTCGGTCTGAATAACGGCATGATACCGATCATTGCCTACAACTACGGCGCAAGAAATAAAAAGAGAATCATGCAGACTGCAAAGATCAGTATTCTGATCGCCGTCTCCATCATGCTGATCGGACTGATCATCTTCCAGATCTTCCCGGAATTCCTGCTCCGGAATCTCTTTGATGCATCCGATACCATGCTTGCGATCGGTGTGCCTGCACTCAGGATCATCAGCTTAAGCTTCCTGTTCGCAGGATACTGTATCGTAGCCGGTTCCATCTTCCAGGCCCTCGGCAACGGAGTCTACAGCCTGATCGTCTCTGCCGCAAGACAACTGATGGTTATCCTGCCGGTGGCATACATATTTGCAAAAGTGTTCGGATTACATGCTGTATGGTGGGCGATCCCGATCGCAGAGATCGCATCCCTGACACTGTCGACGATATTATTAAGACGCATCTATCAGAAAAAGGTAAAGCCGCTGTAGGCCTTACCTTTTTTTAATATTTCTTCCTTTTTCCTTTCTTCGGCTTACGCACACTCCATCCGAATGTCCCCAGGGACTTCCCGAGCGCCAGATATTCTCCATGTGAATAAGCCAGCAGTCCGGTATCGTTCAGGCTGAACTTCCCATTTTCGTCCATGTAATCTTCTTCAACCTGCACTGCCTGTACTTCTGCCAGGAACATATGATGGGAGCCCAGTTCTTTGACCTCTGTCACCTTACACTCAATATTGACCGGGCTTTCTTCTATGATCGGAGCGTATTGAAGCGTATTGGCCTTTCCGCGGGTCAGCTTCATCTCTTTCCATTTGTCCACATCCCGCCCGGACCGCACACCGCACCAGTCGGTCGCACGCCGAAGCTTCTCCGTCGTCAGGTTTACAACGAATTCTCCGCTTTCCCTTAACATATGGTAGGAATACCGTTCCGGACGCACAGAGATATATAGCATAGCCGGATTCGTACATACGGTTCCGGTCCATGCTACCGTAATAATATTGTCAGCACCGTTCTTATCCGCCGTACTGACCATGACCGCCGGCAGCGGATACAACATATTTCCAGGCTTCCACAATTGCTTCGCCATAACATTTTCCATCCTTATATCTTCTATTATTATTACTGCTGAATCTCACTGACCAGTGTCGGAATCAGCTGTTTCTTTCTGGACACCACGCCCTTTAAAATCATCGGATCGGCATCCTCTTTTAAGTCAAATGCGTCTGCAATGTATGTCTTTGCATTACTTCCACAACAGAGAAGCTCTGTTGATTCTCCTAGAATATCCGTCAGCATGAAGTATACCATCTGAAGCTGCTGTTCTTTCAGTACTTCCGGAAGATAAGGCTCCAGAACCTCTTTGACTTCCTGAAGTTCTTCCCTGCTCATGGAATTGATCTGTCCGACACCGAACTTTATATCATTCACGTTAAACTGCTTGAAATCCTGGAAACAGATCTCTTCTGCAGTTTTTCCGGAGAGACTGCTGCCAGCCTTGAACATTGCCTGTGCCATCTCCTCCAGATTGATCTCAGCGATGGCCGCAAGCTGATTGGCAGCTGCTTCGTCCACCGATGTACACGTCGGGGAACGGAACAGCAGGGTATCCGAGATGATCGCAGAACACAGAAGGCCTGCGATAGTCGGCGTGATCTCTACCCCATATTCCTGATACATCTGATATACGATCGTAGCCGTACATCCCACCGGCTGATTACGGAAGAATACCGGCCCTATAGTCTCGATGTTGCCCAGTCTGTGATGATCGATGATCTCCACGATCTCTGCCTCTTCAATTCCGTCTACGGCCTGGCTCTTCTCATTATGATCCACCAGGATCACTTTCTTCTTACTTACGCTTAGGAAACGTCTTCTTGATATGAACCCCTTGAACCTTCCGTGTCTGTCCAGGATCGGGAAATCACGGTATTTTTTCTTCGCCATGACTTCTTTGATGTCCTCGACATAGTCACTCATATCAAACGTCGTAAGCGGTGCTTTCGTCATAAAGCGCTTAACCGGAACACTCTGATTGATCAGACGTGCCACCGTAAATGTATCATGCGGTGTGCTGATGATAACAATGCTCTGATCCTCTGCTCTTCGGATCACTTCCTCTGACACAGAAGCTCCCTGGCAGATAACCATGCAGCTGACATCCATATCCAGTGCACAGATCTGCGACTCATAACGGTTTCCAAGGATCACCAGATCATCTTTTGCGATGAATTCCGCCATCAGATCCGGATTGGATGCCCCGATCGCTACTTTTCCTTTGGTAAAATATCCATGCTCATTGCCGGTGATCAGAGTCCCATCCAGTGTCTTGATGATGTTGCGGTACTGTGTCTTTGCCGCAGACAGTGTATAGTTATCGTACACTTCCATATAAGAGGTTGCGATGTCGCCGGTGGAGATCACTCCTTCCAGCTCGTCATCCTTCAGAATCGGAAGTGTCTTGATATTATTTTCCTTCATTTTAATCCAGGTATCACGGATGGACACATTCGGTTCCACCCCGTCAATTTTATGGATATCCATATCCTTTACCTGCAGCTTTACATTTGTAAGCAGACCCGGAGCCTTCACTCCAAATCTGTGCAGTACGTAATGCGTCTCTTCATTTATCTGACCGGCTCTCTTTGCCACATAATCATTGCCGGTAACTTCTTTTTTCAAATGCGCATATGCAATCGCGGAACAGATCGAATCTGTATCTGGATTCTTATGTCCGACTACATATACTTTTTCTGCTTTTCTTCCCATGTCAATTACTCCACTTATTATGTTCTTATTACACTCTTTACTTTTATGTGTATTGTTTTTACCAATACTAAAATAAGCTTGCCATTTTTTTTTGATTTCGTCAACCATATTTATTTTCCGAAATATATATTTTTTCTGATCTGCATAATTTCTTTGGATATCACTGACATTTTATGCTATACTGAAATTAGCATGCAAGAGCGTGTGCTTTCAGGCATATAGCTCTTAATACCGAGAAAGGGAATCATACAATGAGCGAAGAATTATTACAAGAAGAAACCAAACTGGAAGAGGCTGTTGAGACAATGGCAGACCTGGAAGAACACTTCGATGATGCTAATCCATGGAGACTGGTAGCATCCTATATGGAGAAGGGAACCAACCTGCCGGTTAAGATCGAAGGAATTGTCAACGGCGGTGCAATCGCCATGGTGGAAGGATTGCGTGGATTCATTCCTGCATCCAAGCTTTCTTTATCTTACATTGAAGACCTGGAATCCTACCTGTTAAAGGATATTGAAGTCAGAGTCATTGATGTGGATGAAGCAGAAAACCGTCTGATTCTTTCTGCACGTGAGATCCTGAAAGAACAGGAGAAAAAGGCAATGGAAGAAAAGCTTGCCAATGTAAAGGTTGGAAGTGTTGTAAGCGGTAAAGTAGAAAGTCTTCAGGATTACGGTGCTTTCGTTCGTCTGGAGAATGGACTGTCCGGTCTGGTACACGTATCTCAGATCAGCCAGAAACGTGTAAAATCTCCAAAGGATGTACTGAATACCGGAGATGAAGTTCAGGTTAAGATCATCGGAATCAAGGACGGCAAGATCAGCCTGAGCATGAAGGCTCTGGAAGAGATTCCGGAAGAGCCGGAAGAGAAAGTTGTCATTCCAAAGGCAGAAAATATCGGAACCAGCCTTGGAGATCTTTTTAAGAATCTGAAATTATAAAGCAGATGCAGATCGGGTGTCCTGCAAGTCATCTCATGGCTTTTCGGACACCCGATTTTTATCGTTTTTTCAATATGATTAATTACCAGTCGGCATATACGGTCTTAACGCACCTGCCACACTGCTGATCGGCATTGTCTGAAGCCAGATATGTCCCGGTCCGGTAACGACCGTATTAAACAGACCTTCTCCGCCGAATACCATATTCTTAAGACCGGGTACCGTCTGGATATCCATGCTGCAGCTTGCCGTCATAGCTGCAAGGTATCCGGAATCAATGATGATCTGCTGTCCCGGCTGCAGTTCGTATTCTACGACATGTCCGTCGAACTCTGCAAATGCAATCCCGTGTCCGGATACTCTCTGCAGAATGAATCCCTCTCCTCCGAACAATCCGGATGCCACTTTTTTCTGGAAATGAACCGACAGTTCCACGCCTGCTTCGGCTGCAAGAAATGCTTTTTTCTGGAAGATATATTCCTGTCCCGGTCCGATCTCAAACGGACGGATCATCCCCGGAAAACTGGACGCAAATGCGATCTGTCCAAGCCCTCCCTGTGCCGTATAGATGTTCTGAAACATCGCTTCTCCGGAGAACATTCTGCCAAATGCCTTCCCGAGTCCTCCGTTGGTCGATGTCTCCATCTTCATATTCGGTGACATCCATGCCATAGAGCCGCGCTCTGTGACCATCTTCTCTCCTGCCTCCAGCTGACATACCACAACCGGCAGAGTTTCCCCTAAAATCTGATACCGCATTTTCTTTCCTCCTTTTTGAATGTTTATGATTCCAATATTCTTTCTAAGATATTATATTTACAGATTATGTTTACAGATACTATGCTTCTCTGTCCGCAAACATCTCATCTATCATCGCCGCCGCATCCTCTACGCATTTGATGCAGCATACCAGCGGCTGTGGTCCATCCATATTCTTCAGATCCCGGCAATAGACAGATCCGTTCTCTTCTGTGAATTTTGCTGCCGATTCACGGAATTTTCGATATGTATCTGCCTTTGTCTTCATCGGATTCTCCATATCACCTGCACTGTTAACAAGCCCGATCGTAAGAAACATACCGGTTACTGCGCCGCAGGTATCCTTCAGCCCTCCCATGCCGGATCCGAATCCTTCCGCCAGCCGGAAGGCATCTTCTTCTTTCACTCCGAACTCTTCGCAATAAGCGCAGATGACTGCCTGACAGCAGTTATATCCCTGTTTAAACTTTGCAACTGCAATATCTTTCTTTGCTTTCATACTCTCAGCCCTTCTTTCTACATTTCCGCTGGTTTCACCTGCTCCAGATCCCGAAGCCATCCTGTCGCGCAGGCATCACTCGGCATTCTCCAGTCTCCTCTTGGAGATAACGCAACCGTACCGACCTTCGGTCCATCCGGCAGACAGGAACGTTTGAACTGCTGCATAAAGAATCTGCGGCAGAATGTATACAGCCATTTATAGATAGTCGCATCATCATACTCTCCGGCAAATGCATATCTTGCGATCCGGTAGATCTTGCTCGGTTCATATCCGAAACGCAGCAGATAATATAAATAAAAGTCATGAAGCTCATACGGTCCCACCAGGTCTTCGGTCTTCTGTGCGATCTCACCGTCCTTCGGTGGAAGAAGCTCCGGACTTACCGGAGTATCCAGAACATCATAGAGTACATTTTTCAATTCTTCATCTTCGCAGGTATCTGCATAATAATGCACCAGATGTCTGACAAGCGTCTTCGGAACAGAAGCATTGACTCCATACATAGACATATGATCTCCATTATAGGTCGCCCAACCAAGCGCAAGTTCTGACATATCACCGGTTCCAATCACGATACCGCCTGCCTGATTGGCTACATCCATCAGTACCTGTGTCCTCTCACGCGCCTGTGAATTCTCATATGTGACGCTGTGATCCTCCGGATTATGTCCGATATCCTTAAAATGCTGCTCTACTGCTGCTCCGACCGGAATCTCACGAAGCGTTGCTCCAAGCTTCTGTGACATCTTGCATGCATTCTGATATGTTCTGTCCGTCGTTCCAAAGCATGGCATCGTCACAGCCACGATTCCCTTCCGGTCCATTCCCAGGGCATCAAATGCTTTCGCACTCACCAGAAGAGCAAGCGTGGAGTCCAGTCCTCCCGAGATGCCGACCACTGCGCTCTTTGCATGCGCATGAGCCAGACGTTTTTTCAGTCCCATCGCCTGGATCGTCAGAATCTCTTCACATCGTTTGGCTCTTTCACTCATGACACTTGGGACGAACGGTCTGGATGGGAACGGTCTGGTAAGCTTTGTCTCCTCTTTCCTGATCTCAAATGGAATACGCATCAGTGTTTTTTCCTCTGCTGCCTGGAATGTCGTATTTTTTCTTCTCTCACTGAGCAGTCTCCGGACATCGATCTCCGTATAGATCGCGCTGTTTTCAAAACGTTTGCTCTTTGCAAGGGTCGTTCCGTTCTCTGCAATGATATTATGACCGCCGAACACCAGGTCCGTTGTAGACTCCCCTTCTCCCGCATTGGCATAGATATATCCACAGATCAGTCTTGCCGACTGTCCCTCAATCAGACTTCTTCTGTAAGAAGCTTTTCCAATCGTTTCATCACTCGCAGAACAATTGACGATCACAGTCGCGCCTTCTCTCGCCGCCTGAATACTCGGCGGGATCGGAGACCACACATCTTCGCAGATCTCTGCGGATACGATCAGTTCTTCCATCCCTTCAGCCACAAACAAAAGCTGTGGTCCAAACGGGATCTCCCGTCCGTTCAGGCAGATCATCCGCGCCTTCTTTGGGCCACGGCGGAACTGGCGCATCTCATAAAATTCTCCGTAATTCGGAAGAAAGCTCTTTGTCGTAAGTCCAAGAATCCTTCCCTGATTCAGCGCCGCTGCCACATTGTAGAGTTCTCCGTCTACCGCCAGCGGAAGCCCCACAAAGATCAGCGCATCCTTTCCTGTCGTATGCTCCGCGATCTGAAATAACGCTTTTCTTGCATCCTGCAGCAGAATATCCTGTGTAAACAGGTCACTGCATGTATATCCGGTCACACAAAGTTCCGGAAATACAACGATCTTAGCCCCCTCTTTGATGGTCTCATCTATCATACGACAGATATTTTCCGTATTATATGCAACATCTGCCACCCGGATATCCGGAGTCACTGCCGCAACTTTTACAAATCCCTGGTTCATCCTTCTTCCTCCCTGCGCTCTGGCATGCTTCTTGTATTATCAGCTTATATTTATATCCTATTTATTGACTTTCATATCATTTACTGCGCTTAATGATCTGTTTCAACTCTTCCACCGTATACTGATAAGCCGTATTACAGAAGAAGCACTTTACTTCTATCGGCTTTCCTTCATCAATCATTTCCTGAATATCTTTTTTCCCTACACTTACAACCGCCTGCTCTACTCTTTCCTTGGAACAATTACAGTAAAACTGTGTCGGAATCGTATCTGTGATCTCAAGTCCTACATTGCCAAGCAGCGTCTCCAGCAACTGTTCCGGTGTATATCCCTGCTCAAGAAGGTTGGTAACAGAGGTTACATTTTTCAGATTTTCTTCAATCTGGCTGATCGTTTCATCCGTTGCAAACGGCATCATCTGAATAATGAATCCGCCGGCACATTTGACTGTATTGTCCTTCTCCATCAGAACTCCCAGTCCTACCGAAGAAGGAACCTGCTCGGAATTGGCAAAATAATACGTCAGATCCTCCGCAATCTCGCTGGTCACAAGAATGGTCTGACCGGAATAAGGTTCCTTCAGCCCCAGATCCTTGATCACCTGAATCAGGCCGATTCCGACTGCACCGCCCACATCCAGTTTGCCGTTCTTCGGCGGAAGAACCACGTCCGGATTGTTTACATATCCCTTAACGTTCGCATGGCTGTCGGCGGTAACCGTGATTCCCCCAAGCGGCCCGTCTCCCCGGATCTGAATGGTCAGCATGTCCGTATCATTTTTCATCATACTTCCCATCATCGCACCGGCAGTCAGAAGCCTCCCCAGTGCAGCGGTCGCTACCGGACTTGTATTGTGATGTTCTCTGGCGGTCTCCACCACCTCTCTTGTTGTTGCCGCAAATACTCTCACCTGTCCATTTGCCGCAGTTGCTCTGACAATATAATCTTTCATTATGATCTTCCTCTTTTCTTTCTATGATCTGCATTCAATGCTTTTGTTTTTTCTGCCTGTCCTGCTTACTTTCCTGCTTACTTTCC
>JAEDLC010000172.1 GCA_016295505.1 Dorea sp. | reverse complement strand
CCTTTTCCAACCTTACTCTCCACCTTAATTCTGGCATCGTGGATCATCGCTCCATGTTTTACAATAGAAAGGCCAAGTCCTGTGCCTCCGGTTTCTTTCGAATGGCTCTTATCCACACGGTAAAACCGCTCAAAGATCCGCTCCTTCTGGTCTTCCGGAATCCCGATTCCCGTATCTGTGACGATCACTTTCTTCCCCTGCAGGGTATTACCGACCCACACGCTGAGAGATCCGCCTTCCTTATTATATTTAATTGCATTTTCACAGATATTATAGATCATCTCATCCAGAATATGTCGAATTCCCATACAGGATACCGCTTCTCCTGTTACCTCGATATGCACTTTTTTCTGCGACGCCTGAGGTGCCAGCCGACTGCAGATCTCTCTGGTAAGCTGATAGAGGTCCACTTCTTCTTTCGCAATCTCTATATCTCCCTCATCCAGCTTCGAGAGCTTAATGATATCTTCTACCAGAGTAATCAGCCGCCTTGCTTCATTATATATGCGTTCTGAGAAGAGCTTCATATCCTCCGGCTTCACAAGTCCATCCTTCATAATCTCTGCATATCCGGAGATGGAGGTAAGCGGTGTCTTCAATTCATGAGAAACATTGGCTGAAAATTCTTTTCTCATATTGGCAACTGCATCTTTTTCTTTGTTCTGTCTGTCAATCCTCTGAAGCAGCGGAGTCAGTTCTTCATATATCTCATTGTCCAGCGGATGCTCCAGATCCAGCTGATTGATCGGACGAATCAGTCTCGTCACCTGCCATCTTGCCAGGACCCACGCAAACACAAGCATGACCACCGCTATAAGCCCCATGATGGGAAGCACGCGGATCGCTGTTCGAAATGCTGTATCCACCGTCCTTGATACTCTGAGAATATCTCCGTCTTTCAGACGAACAGCATAGTAGAACATCTCCTGGTTCAGCGTATCAGACTCCCGGATATCCTGCCCGCTTCCATGTTCGATCGCCATCTGGATCTCCGGTCGGTCTTTATGATTCTGAAGGGTCACCTCATCCTCTTTGGAATCATATCTTACATTGCCCTGCGGATCGATCAGTGTAACACGGGTATTTTTTCTGACCGCATCCATCTGATCCAGATAGGCTTCACCGGAGATATCGATCGCCGCACAGATATAGTCTGCTTCCTGACGAATCTCATCTTCTATGATGCTGATTGTCTGCCTGTATACAACAAACGTGGTGATTGCATATGCAATCAGCAATGTTGTCGTAATCACCAGAATCATACTCTGTTGAATCTTTTTTCTCATACTGCACTCCCGCCTGCATTCTTCTCTCTCAGCTTTTTGTCTGCTTCTTATTCACTCATACGATATCCGACGCCGCGGACGGTCTCTATGCGTTCTCCGGATTTTCCAAGCTTCTGCCGGAGCGTCCGGACATGCACATCCACAGTTCTGGTCTCTCCGTCAAAATCATACCCCCAGATATCCTCCAGAAGCTGATCTCTTGTCAACACGATGTTCGAATTCTTCATCAGCCGCTTCAGAAGCTCATATTCCTTCAAAGTCAGATTGACCACTTCTCCTCCGGCCGTCACTTCATGCTTCTTGGTATTGATCTCGATATCGCCCAATACAATTGTATCTTCATTGCGTGCACTTAAGGAACTGCTTCTTCTGAGAACCGCCTTGATCCTGGAAACAAGCTCCATCATGCCAAATGGTTTTGTCACATAGTCATCCGCACCGGAATCAAGCCCTTTTACCTTGTCGTATTCCGCTCCTTTTGCCGTAACCATAATTACCGGAATATCCCTGGTCTTGGGAGAAGCCTTCAGTTTTTTAAGAAGTTCCATTCCGTCTTCCCCCGGAAGCATGATATCAAGCAGAATAAGCTCCGGCGTTTCCAGCGCCAGAGCTTTTAAGAAGGAACTGCCATCCTCATATCCACGGGCTTTGAATCCTGTACTTTCCAGGGTGTACACTACCAGTTCACGTATATTACTGTCATCTTCCACACAAAATATCATTCTCTCTGTCTCCTTACATGTTCAGGATCTCCACCTGCCCGGTCTGACCGGTTCTGTCCCTTATACTTTACTTTCTTTATGAATGCCTGTGATTGAGAATTCCACCCATTCAGCGATGTTCGTTGCATGATCTCCGATACGCTCCAGGTATTTTGCCACCATGATCAGATCGATTGCCTCCCGGCCCTGATCTCCCTTCTGATCAGCAATAAAATGAATCAGATGGTTTTTGTTCTCCTCAAACATTTCATCTACCTCATCATCTGCATCCATGACTCGTCTGGATAATTCCAGATCTTTTTCCACATATGCAGTCACACTGTCTCTGACCATCTTGCCTGCCGCCTCAGACATCTTTACGATCATCGGAATATCCATTGCTTCCGACTTATTTTCGGAGATAATGATCTCCGCAATATCTGCGGCCTGATCTCCGATACGTTCCATGTCGGTGATCATCTTAAGTGCTGCGGAGATCTGACGCAGATCTCTTGCAACCGGCTGCTGCTGGAGAAGGAGCTTCAGACACAGACGCTCAATATCCTTTTCCATCTGGTCGATCTCTTCATCTGCTTCTCTTACCTCTCTCGCCTCTTCCATGCTTCCCTTTTCCAGTGCCTTTGTCGCTCTGTTGATTGCGATCTCACACAATTCACCCATATGAATGAGCTGACTGTTAAGCGTCTCAAGCTGCATATCAAATCTATTACGCATATCCTAACCAAACCTCCCTGTAATATAAT
>JAEDLC010000049.1 GCA_016295505.1 Dorea sp. | reverse complement strand
AATTTCAACCAGTCTACCAGCCTGAATGCTTACTATAATATGAACGGACCGGATTATTTCTTCCAGAACGTCAGAAGCATTCTGGAAAAAGATGATCTGTCTATCGTTAACATGGAAGGAACTCTGACGGATTCAACAACCAGAGAAGACAAAACCTATGCATTTAAGGCCCCGGCCGAATATGCAGGTATTCTGTCAGGCAGCTCTGTTGAGGCAGCCAATCTGGCGAACAACCACAGTTCGGATTATGGAAGCCAGAGCAACACAGACACCATCAAAGCTCTGGAAGATGCAGGTGTAGCCACCTTTGGTTTTGACCAGACCAAGATTCTTGATATCAAAGGGGTAAAGGTCGGACTGACCGGAATCTATGAACTTGCGGAACATATGGGTAAAGCAGAGCAGGTAAAAGAAAATATCGCCGCCCTGAAAGAAGCCGGAGCACAGCTCATCATCGTTAATTTTCACTGGGGAATGGAAAAAGAATATTATCCAGATGATACCCAGAAACAGCTGGCACATCTGGCTGTTGACAGTGGAGCAGATCTTGTCATCGGACATCACCCGCATGTACTTCAGGGTGTAGAGAAATATAAAGACAAATATATTGCATACAGCCTTGGCAACTTCTGTTTCGGCGGAAATTCCAATCCTTCTGACAAGGATACCATGATCGTACAGCAGACATTTACCTTCCAGAAGGGAGAATTAAAAGAAAGCAGTGATCTGAACCTGATCCCATGTTCTCTGTCTTCCACAAGCTCACATAACGATTATTGTCCGACGCCTCTGGAAGGAGATGAAAAGCAGCGGGTTCTGGATAAAATTACACAATACAGCGCGAATCTATAACAAAAGACTGCTGCAATCATAGTCTTGCAGCAGTCTTATATTTTATAGTTATAATACAAATAATAGTTCATACAACAGTATCATGAACGGCATGGTAACGATACAGAATATCACCGACATGACATTGATTACACTTGCATATTTCGAATCCCTGTCATAGATCTGTGTGAGCTGTGTCACCATTGCCGCAGCCGGTGCGGCGGTCGCGATCAGTACGATCATCAGAATATACTCTGCATCCTCATGAAGTCCCAGATGTCCCAGGAATGCAAATGCTGCTGATGCTGCCACCGGAAACAGAATCAATCTCACAAAGCAGATCAGATACGGACGTTTCTGACGAAATACCCACAGCAGATTTACATCTCCAATGACCATACCGATAACCAGCATGCTGGCCGGACTGATCATATCTCCAAATCCACTGACACAGGTTCCTATAATCGTCGGAAGCCGGAATTCCGTCACGAACATAATCAGTCCGATCAGTGTAGCGATCACATTCGGATTGCGGATGATCTTCATGATTCCAAGATCTTTCTCCTGTCCGATCAGTTTCACGCCATGTGTCCAGATCAGTGCTGTCTGCACCAGAATAAAAGCAGTCGTATAAAATACCCATTCTTCACCAAGAACAGCTTTTACCAGCGGAATGACCAGATACCCGGAATTCGTATAGATGATGGATGCCTTTTCAATGCTGTTAAAATTCAACACTTTCGATAACAATCCCGTACCTGCGATCAGCACAATATGAACAACAACTGATACTGCGATTGCCAGCAGGAATCCTTTTAACTTTTCGGTTGTAAGTTCTATCTGAAAAGAATCAATGATTACACACGGATTACAGACGTATACCACAATATTGGATATTATCTTACTGTCTTTTGTCGTAAACAATCCTATCTTAACGATCGTATATCCGACAGCCATCATCAGAAACATGGCAGTAATCTGTTCTGCCAGCAGTATACTTATTTCCATTACGCTCTCTTTCCTTCTTTTCTTTCTCTTTAGTCAAGCTTCAGGTCTGTGACTGTATTTACTTTTTCATCTTCTTTATACTTCAGCGTAACCTCCTGTCCCGTGTCACACCGGACAATATCGATGAATTCAGCAACAGATACGTCAAATATCTCATCCGATCCTTCTATCATGATGTAATAGTGGGAAGTGCCGTCCAGCACAGCCTGAGCAATCTTTGTAATCGGGCCGGATATCTTTTTCTCTTCTCTTGTATCTTCTGCAACCTGCTTCACCCCATTATTCAGAAGCAGCTCCAGATAACTATCTTCACACTGACTGACACTGTCACCGATTGCCACGATCTGGTATTTCTGTACATTTACCATTGCGTACTTTTTCACCAGTCCTGCATCGTCTTTTAATGCGATAAAATACGTAGGCTCATCTGATATATTCAAAAGCAGCGGGAAGGTTGCCACATACTTCAGATTCTGCACCTGTCCTTCTGCCGATGACATTGCAGAAGTTTCCGTTGCTCCTTCCACTTTGTAATACTTTGTCTCCATGGTTCTCTGATTGGACAATACAAATCCAACATTAGACTGATCTCCGTTTACAGATGTCACACCGGTATACATCCACACATCGTCATTCAGTGCAAGATAGTTATATCCGTCCGTTGTTTCCAGACAGTCCTTCTGACTCAGGATACTGTTCAGGAACCCGTGTTTTAATGTGCCGTAATAGTCAAAAAGCTGTACCAGAAGATCTGCAGAATATGCACGATCCACCCACTGAGGAGCCTTATCAATATCGTACGTCTTCATTTCGCCGGTGACGGCATTACAGATCACGACTTTACCTACCGTCTCTCCTCCGAACAGTCCGATATTAAACTTTTTCACCGGTGCGATCCAGTATGGAACTCCGTCTTCATCAATCTCGAAACTCAGCTCTCCATATATATAGGTCGGATGCGCAAACCGCAGGTGACGATAGATGTTCCGGTTAAAATGATCACTGGTCGTATATTTCATTCCCTGATCCAGTTTTACAAGCTCTGTCGACTGAGTCGCCATATTAATCTTAATATAAGCCGGAATTCCGCTTTTCTGATTGGTAAACCATTTAATCAGATTTGCATATCGAAGTGGGGATACGCGGACCGGATTTCCTTTATAATTAATCTGACTGTAAATATTATCAACCTCAAACTGGGATACCATATCCACCATGCTTCCCATCTTACGGTCTCCAAGGATCTCAGCGGTATCTCTGTCAAGAAGTGGAATCTTGTCAAACGATAATTCCTCTACATCTTCAGTAAACTCACCTTCTTCCACCGCCATCAGCTTCTGATACTTTTTTGCATTGATGATCGGGGATGAAAGAACCGCACCAAGGAGATACACGATTCCAAGCCCCAGTATCAGAGTTCCCAACGCTTTCAGCATCTTGCTCTGTCTGAACTCGGACGGCCGGAATTTTTTCCGCACTGCATAGAATACCGCCAGGACGATCAGCAGGACGATGATAAAAAACCAGGTGTCCGTAGAATGGATATTAATCGCAGGTATCGTCACATAATAGTAGGCACCCGCCGCCAATATCACGGCAATCGCAATCAAAAATTTACTCTTTCCTTTCATATTCTCTCCTTTACGCGCTCATATACTGAGCAATTAGAATTTTTTCCTCCACGCCGATACTGTAAACAGCATCAGGAACGGGAAGATCTCCAGACGTCCTGCCAGCATGTCAAAACAAAATACCAGCTTGGATAATATGGAGAAATCTGCAAAGTTTCCTGTCGGGCCGACATTGGATATTCCGGGCCCGATATTATTTAAGGTTGCCATAACGGAACTGAATGTAGTTGCAAAATCAAATCCATCCAGTGATATCAGAAGAACGGAACCAATGATAATTCCCACATAAGCAACCAGATAGATGAATATGACTCTCAGCACATCCGGACCGACTTTCTTTCCATTTACACGGATAATACTTACCGACTTCGGGTGTACCATCTGCATAATCTCCCGTTTGATACATTTCAGACCGATCAGGAACCTCGAAACCTTAATTCCGCCACCGGTAGAAGACGCGCAGGCTCCGATAAACATCAATGTTAATAATATACACTGCGAGAACATCGGCCACATATTAAAGTCAGCCGTTGCATAGCCGGTAGTCGTAATGATCGATGCCACCTGGAACGCTGCATAACGAAATGCCTGTAAAACACTCTGATACTGAGAGCTGATATTGATCGTAATTACGGTAATTGCTCCGGCTATGATCAGAAGATATGCTCTCAGTTCTTCATTCTTCCATACAGATTTTCTGTCGCCAAGCAAACACAGATAATACAGGTTAAAATTAATACCAAAAAGTATCATAAATATGGTAATAACTCCATCGATATATGCACTGTCAAAATGCCCGACACTCGCCCCATAGTTGGAAAAACCACCCGTTCCTGCAGTACCGAATGCATGGATCATACTGTCAAACAGATTCATTCCGCCAAAAAGCAATAAAATAACCTCTATCACAGTCATTAAGAAATACATTCCATACAGGATCCTGGCTGTTGACATTGCCTTTGGCACCAGTTTATCTTTCTCCGGTCCCGGGACTTCTGCCCTCATCAGATACATGGAATTTTTCTTATCCAGCGTCGTAAGTACCATGACAAATACCAGCACTCCCATTCCGCCGATCCAGTGCGTAAAACTTCTCCAGAACGCCAGTCCATGCGGCAGTATCTCTACATCTCTCATGATCGAAGAACCTGTCGTTGTAAAGCCGGATACCGTTTCAAAAAAAGCATCTACATAATTGGGAATATATCCGGATAATGTAAATGGCAATGCCCCGAACAGCGACCACAGGATCCACGCCAGCGCTACAATGATCATTCCTTCTTTTCCATATATATTACTCTTCTCCGGCTTTTTCACTCCATTCAGAAGATATATCACCACAAGTATTGCGACCGGAATCAAAAAATATATTCCGCTGATTTCCTGATACACCGCGGAAACAAGTGCCGGAAGTAACAGCAGAACCGCCTCGACTCCCAGCATCTTTCCGAGTATATATCGTATCATCTTCGTATTCATAATATGCTTTTTGTCTCCTTATACCAATATATCTCTAAAATCATTGATATGATCTTTTGTAACAACGATTACGCTGTCTCCAACCTCAATATGATCATCTCCATTCGGAATAATGATTCTCCGTTTACGGCCAATACATGCAATCAGGTTATTTCTCTTTGTCTTCAGATTCTTTAATGCAACATTCGTAAATCCGCATTCTGCCTTAATAATGAACTCAAGTGCCTCTACTTTTCCTCCTAGAAGCTGATACATGGTCTCAACATTTGCACTGCTGGCAGAATTATTTCTGGCACGTACATAGCTCATGATAGCATCTGCCGTTGCGCTCTTTGCCGATATGATACAGTCGATTCCAAGCCCTTCTACCATCTGCGCCCGGGAATCTTCATTTACTTTTGCAATGATCTTACCAACTCCCTGTGTCTTTGCAAACAGACCCATAATGATATTCTCTTCATCCATTCCTGTCAGCGCGACTACTGCGTCAGCATCACCGATTCCTTCCTCAATCAGCAGATCATGATCTGCTGCATCGCCATTAATGATCGTTGCTTTTGGAAGCAGTTCACACAACTCCTCACAACGCTTCTGACTACGTTCAATAATCTTTACCTGCATTCCGGCCTGCAATAACTGTCCTGCAAGGTAGAAACACACATGACCGCCACCACAGATCAGCACCTTCTTTACCTTGGCGTTCTTGTGTCCGACACTTTTGAAAAAGGTCTCCAGATCCTGATGTGCCGCTGCAATATGCATCTTATCCCCCTGCTTCAGCACAAAGTCTCCATCCGGAATATACACCTCATTGTCTCTTTTCACCGCACACACCAATATCTTGATCTGATATTTTCGATAAATCTCTGCAAGTGACAGTCCGATCAGCGCACTGTTTTCTTTGATATTGAATTCTACCAGCTCCACTCTTCCCTTCATGAATGTCTCAACCTTACTGGTCTGCGGGAACAAAAGAACCCTTGATATCTCATTGGCTGCCGTAAGCTCCGGATTAACCGCCATACTCAGATGAAGATCTTCTTTTAAAAGATCAATCTGTCTGTAATATACCGGATTACGGACACGTGCAATCGTATGACGGGCTCCCAGCCTTTTTGCCAGAAGACAACTTAACATATTCATCTCATCGGTAGACGCACATGCGATCACCAGATCCGCATGCGGAACATCTGCCTGCTTCTGGATCACTGCATCTGCACCATTGCCTGTGATACAGAAGATATCCAGTTCATTTACTGCTTCTTTTAACTTCCCTTCATTTTGATCAATCAAGACAACATCATAATTTTCTTCAGACAGCTGAGCCGTAAGTTTATGTCCTACCTTGCCGTCACCAATAATCACAATTTTCATTTTCTGATCCTCTCACCAATTATCATTTGCCCCAAAACAGCAAATCTCATTATAACACAAGAGATTATAACACCTTTATTCCAAGAAAAAAAGCCCTGACGGGCTTTTCTTCTATGTTAGACAACGCTAATTTTTGTGATTCTTATTCCTCAGCTGCTCTCTTTTCAATCTCTGCAGCCTGTACATCAGATGGTGCCTGCTCGTAACGTGCAAACTCATAAGAATAGGTACCTCTTCCTCCTGTCATGGAACGAAGAACTGTGCAATATCCAAACAGACCGGTCATTGGAATATCTGCAACGATCTCCTGCCATCCGCCTGCAATCGGATTCATTCCGAGTACACGTCCGCGGCGTTTGTTCAGATCACCCATTACATCACCGGTAAAATCATCCGGTACCGTAACTTTAATAGAAGCAATTGGTTCCAGAAGGACCGGAGCTGCCTCCATGAATCCCTTCTTAAATGCCTGGATCGTAGCTGTCTTAAATGCCATTTCTGAAGAATCTACCGGATGATAAGATCCATCGTACAATGTTGCCTTAACACCAACTACCGGATATCCTGCAAGAGGTCCCTTCAATACGGATTCCTGCAGACCCTTTTCAACTGCCGGGAAGTAATTCTTCGGAACTGCTCCACCTACAACCACTTCTTCAAATACGTATGGAGTCTCCATATCTCCGGATGGTTCGAATTTCATCTTTACATGTCCATACTGTCCATGTCCTCCGGACTGCTTCTTATACTTGGAATCCACATCAGAGGTCTTCTTGATGGTTTCTCTGAATGCAACCTTCGGTGTCTCCAGAGTAATCTCACATTTATATCTGGATGCCAGCTTACTTGCAGTAATCTCCAGATGCTGATCTCCCATACCATAGAGCAGTGTCTGACGGTTTTCACTGTCATTTACAGCCTTCAGTGTAACGTCTTCTGCCATCATCTTCTGAAGCGCCTGAGACACCTTATCTTCATCACCCTTATTCTTACATACATACTTCATATATGTATATGGTTTGGAGTATTCTGTTCTTCCGAACATCAGCGGCGTATTCTTCGAAGAGAGTGTGTCACCGGTCTTTGTATTGGCAAGTTTTGCGATTGCTCCGATATCACCGGCAAACAGCTCACTGACTTCTACCGGTTTATTTCCAACCATTGTATAGATCTTCCCCAGCTTTGCTTCTGCATCAGCATCCGCATTATATAATGTATCATCACCCTTTAATACACCGGAACAAACTTTTACAAAAGAATACTTTCCGATAAACGGATCCACCATGGTCTTAAATACATAAGCAGATTTTGCTTTTGCAAAATCATAATCCGCCTCATAGATCTCATTCGTCTTTCTGTTGATTCCTGCACACTTACGGCTGTCCGGGCTTGGGAAGAATCTTACGATGTCAGATAACAGGTTGGCAACTCCCTGTGCCTGAATATTGGATCCCATCGCAACCGGAACAATATCTCCGTCCATAACTTCCGTACGCATTGCAGAACGAATCTCCTCTACAGAGAATTCCTCTCCCGCGAAATATCTCTCCATAAACTCTTCACTCGTCTCAGCAACTGCCTCTAAGAGCTTCTCACGATAGATCTCCAGGTTTGGTTTACAATAATCCGGAATCTCGCATTCTTCTCTCTGTCCGACACCTGTATAACGTCTTCCGGCATTCTTGATAACATTGACATAACCTACCAGCTTCTCATTCTCACGAATCGGCTGGAAATGAGGAGCGATCACTTTGCCGTAACGATCTGTCAGATCCTGTACAACCTGACGGAAACTTGCATCATCCACATCCATCTCTGTCACATAGATCATACGCGGAAGTTTGTACTTGTCACAAAGCTCCCATGCTTTCTCTGTTCCTACTTCAACACCTGCCTTGCCGGATACTACGATAACAGCTGCATCTGCTGCACTGACTGCTTCTTCCACTTCTCCGACAAAGTCAAAGTAGCCCGGGGTGTCAAGAATGTTGATCTTTGCCTTCTCCCATTCAATCGGGACTAAGGTCGTACCAATTGAGAATTCACGTTTCTGTTCTTCTTTATCAAAATCACTGATCGTATTGCCGTCTGCAACTTTGCCCATACGATTTACTGCTCCTGATACATACGCCATAGCCTCAACAAGACTCGTCTTTCCGCTTCCCCCATGTCCTAAAAGGACCACGTTCCTGATTTCGTCCGTTCTGTAAACTTTCATAAAGCTGCCTCCTTATCTTGGTAAAATCTCATGTTTATATTGTACTAAAAAATATCGTGCATTACAACTATTTTATGCATCTTTTACAGAAAGCACAGTTTGCTTTTTCGCTTTAAAGCGTTATAGTATTGACAAACCATTCCAATACAGGTTAAAATGTAGTTTGGCATACAGTACAAGCTTTATCGGACTGTGCCTCAATCCACATCAGGAGGAATATCATGAAACATAAAATAGGATTTATCGGACTGGGACTGATCGGCGGCTCTATTGCAAAAGCGATTCGTCAGTATTATCCGGATTATGAGATTGTTGCGTTTGACAAAAACAAGGAGACTCTCGCCCTCGCCACCCAGGAATCCATCATCGACGTAGCAGCAACTACAATTGATGACAATTTTCATCACTGTGACTATATATTCCTGTGCGCTCCTGTCGCATACAACACTGCCTATCTGAAGCAGCTTACCGATTACCTTCATGATGACTGTATTCTTACAGACGTCGGAAGTGTAAAGACAAACATTCATAATGAAGTAACCGCACTGGGGATCGAGCAGTATTTCATCGGCGGTCATCCCATGGCAGGCTCAGAAAAAAGCGGATACAGCAATTCCAAGGCAATGCTGATTGAGAATGCATATTATATTCTGACACCAACGGCATCTGTCCCACAGGAAAAGATCAGCAGATATGAGAAATTTGTCGAAAATCTCAAAGCACTTCCGCTTATACTGGATTATCAGCAGCATGACTATGTCACCGGAACGATCAGTCATCTTCCTCACATTATTGCTTCTGCTCTGGTCAATTTCGTACGAAATACAGACACCAGAGACGAATTGATGAAGAATCTGGCTGCAGGAGGATTCAAAGATATCACCAGAATCGCTTCCTCGTCTCCGATCATGTGGCAGAATATCTGTCTGAAGAATAAAGACAATATCTCCAAGATTCTGGGAGAATACATCCAGTCTCTGACAAATTTCAAAGAGGTGATCGACAGCGAAGATGCCCAGGAACTGTACAACCTGTTTTCTTCTTCACAGAATTACCGCAATTCCATTCCCGGTTCTTCTGCAGGACCGATCAAAAAGGCATTTGCCGTATACTGTGATATCATTGATGAAGCCGGTGGAATCGCTGCAATCGCAACTATTCTTGCCTCCAATAATATTAATATCAAGAACATAGGAATTGTTCACAACAGAGAATTTGAAGAAGGGGTTCTGCAAATTGAATTCTACGATGAAGCTTCTTCCAGAAAAGCCGTAGAGTTACTGCAGAAATTCAGGTATATTGTATATGAGCGTTAGAACAATCTTCCCTGCAAAGGGATTAAAAGGAGAAATTACGATTCCGGGAGATAAGTCCATCTCTCACCGGTCTGTGATGCTTGGTTCCATTGCATATGGAACCACAGAAATCACACATTTTCTGGAAGGCGCCGACTGCCTCTCTACGATCGACTGCTTCCGTAAGATGGGCGTCGAGATTGAAAAAAAGCCCGGAAGAATTCTGGTGCGGGGAAAGGGTCTTCGGGGACTTCTTGCTCCGACAGATACTCTGAACGTCGGAAACAGCGGAACCACCACACGGCTTATGTCAGGTATTCTGGCCGGACAGAGTTTCTCTTCGGTGATGTCCGGAGATGCTTCTTTGAATTCCCGTCCCATGAAACGGATTATGACACCATTAAACCGTATGGGTGCACATATTACCAGCATCCACGATAATGGCTGTGCACCGCTGAAAGTGGAACCCGGAGACCTTCATGGAATTCATTATCAGTCTCCGGTCGCATCAGCACAAGTAAAATCTGCCGTTCTTCTCGCAGGTCTTTATGCTGATGGTGAAACTTCGGTGACAGAGCCGGCTTTGTCCCGCAACCACACAGAACTGATGCTTCAGAGCTTTGGCGCGGACGTTACCTCTGTAATGCACACAGACGGAAGCGCTACCGCCATCGTTAAACCCTGTAAAGAACTCTACGGCCAGCAGATCTGTGTTCCCGGCGATATCTCATCGGCAGCCTACTTTATCGCCGCTGCACTTCTGGTTCCCGGATCCGAATTACTGATCAAAAACGTAGGAACTAACTTTACACGTGCAGGCTTTCTGGAAGTATGTAAATCCATGGGCGCGGATATCACCCTGCTGAATCAGTCTTTTGAAGGCGGAGAAGGACGTGCTGATATTCTCGTCAGATCCGGAGATCTGAAAGGAACCGTCATAGAAGGGGATCTGATTCCTGCTCTGATCGATGAGATTCCAATTATCGCTGTCATGGCTGCGCACGCTGATGGCACTACTGTCATCAAAGATGCTGCCGAGCTGAAAGTAAAAGAAACCAATCGTATCGATACCGTCACCGGCAATCTGAAGGCCATGGGCGGAAGGATCGCACCGACAGATGATGGAATGATCATAGAAGGTGGACCCCCTCTTACCGGCACCCATATACAGAGCTATCTGGATCACCGGATCGCCATGGCATTTGCCATCGCCGGACTGACCGCACAGGGAGAGACTGTGATTGAAGACAGTCAGTGTGTAGATGTATCCTATCCTGAATTCTTTGCCACTCTGGAAAAATGCCGGAATTAGATGTTTTCGATGTTGTCCTATGGGCGTATCAGAAAAAAGAGAGCAATTCCCCCCAATGGGAATGTGGTTTTTGTTAAAATCAAGAAGATAATTGGGCATTGTAATAAGATTATTTATTGATCGCCCAATTATGTCGATAAAAGATGGAAATATTTCAAATGATAGCGGAAAAAGAGGAGACAAATAGAAAGAAATATTATATATGCCCATCACAATCTATCATGTGATAAAGCGAGGGATTCTTCCTCTGTGGAAGAATCCCTCTTTCTATGGATCGAATTCTTTATGGTTCCTTTTTACAGTCCTAATAATATGTCACCTGTACGTTCTTTCCCAGATGCTCTGCACATTCCTTCAGTTGCTCCACCAGGTTCATTCTCACGCTCAGGTCAAACGGCAGACTGGAATTCTGATGCGCCATATTCATTGCTTTTCCAACAAACAGATGCAGCTCCGTACACTCCTCAATGATCATTTTTGCCAGTCTGGAAGCTCCGTTCTCCGCATCCAGTTCATCAAAAAATGCCTCATCAAATTCGTCATGCTCATACCTTTTCAGAAGTCCCAGCGTCTTTCCAAGTGTCAGTACTCCCTCCGTTACCAGATCCAGTCCCTCGATCGTTGCTGTCGGCGGAACATTCGGATCCGCATAGTTCAGCGATGTCACAATCTCTTTTTTCAATACCCTTGCCGTAATATTGGCACTGGTTCCTCCACAGACGACCTTCTTCCCTTCCTGTTTCATAAATTCACGTACCACACGCTCGTCATCTTCCTTGTGTGTCGGCGGACCCGTAAATATGTTGATGATCTGGCGTTCTATCACTCTTGCCACAGCTACCGTTGTATCATCTCCGGGCTTCTGTCCATACAGATCATCACATGCCTGGCTTAACATCGCTGCCAGACGGGACGCAGACAATGTTTCCCTGGTACATTTCAATGTATACTCTGCCATACTTTCCCATGTCCAGCCAAAGTTCAGAAGCTCTCCGACTCCGGCATAGATCACACCGTCACTCATGAGTACAAAGCAGTCTTTCAATCGCACCTGAAAGCGGTATTCCCGGATATTTTTTCCTTCGATCATCCTTTCTCTGTAAGGATAATCCACAATCTGCCGATCCCTTACAAACACACATTTCGGATTGTCAAATTCCACCAGATAAGCATCTCCGTTATGAAAGATCTGAAGAATGCTGAATGTCGCATATGCAACTTCTCTTACCTTACACACCGGAAGTGTTTTTGCGATCGTCTCTACACAGGCATCGATAGACGCTCCCTCAAGAAACATCGTTCCCAGGATCTTTGAGGTAAGCGTCGCCAGAATATTGGCTTTTACTCCACTTCCCATACCATCTGCAAGAATAATAATATCCGAATCTTCCGTCTTAAGCACTTCTACCTTGTCACCACACAGCTCTTCATGATGCTTATTCAGGCTTTTCCATGATATATCAACACTTACACTCATATTACTCTTCCTCTTCAAACAGAATTGAATCCCGAAGCTTGGATAACGTCACTTTCGTCTCTGCAGTCGTCTCTCCGAGCAGTCCTGCAATCTCCTGTGCGACCATCATCTGCTTGTCAATGACCTTCTGTGCCATCTCCACAGTTTCCATCTTCAGATTATAATGCTGTTCCTTTGCCTTTTCTTCTTTTGAAATGTCCTGATAAGTAACCAGCACAGATTCCTGCGCTTCGATATATACAATCGTTTCCACCACCACGAGATTCACCGATTCCAGACTGCTCTTTCTGCGAAGAACATTCTGTCCGGTCCGAAGAACTTCTTCAATATCCGTCACATCCACAAACTCAAAGATATATCTCTCCAACGCTTCTTCTCTGGATACTCCCAGCATCTCCTGTGCTTTTTTATTACACTCCCGGATCCGGAGTTCTTTATCAACGATCAGAATCATGTTCGGTGTTACATCCATCACAACATTGGACATGGACTCTGCCTGCGCCACAGCATAAGGGAGACACATTCCGATCTCTGCCTTTTTCTGATAGACCGCCGTCGCTTTGGCGCGACACGTCGGATAACCACAGGCACCACAGTTCAGTTCATCACTCTTCGTATATTTTCCCATTGCATGAAGCACTTCTGTCATCTGAGCTTCTGTAGGTATATCGTCCTGAACCCGCCTGTCACGGAACACTTTCAGCAGGTTCACATTGCTTC
>JAEDLC010000171.1 GCA_016295505.1 Dorea sp. | reverse complement strand
ATAAAAGCTCCATCAGAACATCTACTTTCAGTTCCGCCGGAAGATCTTCGATATGGCAGATCTTTTTACAGATAGTTCTTTTAAAGTTCTCTGTCCTTTGATCTCTCTCATACCTGCCTGCAGCTTTCCAGAAAGCAAACAGCTGCTCCACGCCCGTATGATCCATTTCATTCGGCATCTCCATAAAATATGCCGCCGCATCTTCATCTTCCCTCAGCATCTGCGCGGCCAGCTCCTGTACCTTTTCATAAGTATCCCAGTTCCTGCATTCCTTCAGCACTTTTGCTCCGAGCACATCTTTACTCTTCAGGATATGTACATATCCTTCCCGCTCCATAAATACCGGATTGACAGCACTGTAGTCAATAAAATAGCGGCGCATCTCGTCTGCCTCTTTGCCCATGTCCCATATCATTGCCTCATAAAAGATACGATGTGCAAAGATCCATTTTCCATCTTCCTTTTCCGTAAATACATCATACAGATAATACAGAATTTCCTGAAACTTAAGCTGTGAAAACTCAAAAGACTGCTGCCTTAAGATATCACCGATCTCCCGTTCAGAAAGCCCCGTACCGGAAAGCGCGATCAGATAAGCAACCTTTTTAAAAAATGTACTCTCAAACATCTCACCGATGCGATCGAACAACACTGACGACAACTCCGTCACCTGTTCCGGTGTCTCTTCAATGATCTTCTGCATATACAGATGCAGTCCATCCATGCCGGGAGCAAGTTTCTCTGCCTCCTGAAATTCTTCCTGGCGCATGGCAAATAAACGCTGCAAAAGAAGCGACAGGAAAAGTGGATTTCCGGATCCCTCTTTGGCACATATTCTCGTCTCTACAATAT
Organism: Dorea sp.; assembly: GCA_016295505.1. Classification (GTDB taxonomy): domain Bacteria; phylum Bacillota; class Clostridia; order Lachnospirales; family Lachnospiraceae; genus Dorea_A. Next base: position 1,939 of record JAEDLC010000171.1, on the reverse strand, counting down.
CATCTATTTTCTTGCCTCGATGTGCACTCGTCTTTTGGATCAATTGCTTTTTTTCATTTTCTGTAAAACGCTTTACTTTAATGAGCCGGATTTTCTTTGCTTTAAGCAGCACGTGCTCATACGGAAAATCATCCAGTGAAGAAGTAATCACAAAGAGATTCGGGCACAGATCCAGAATATCCAGATATGCCTTATTATAGTCCGGAAACAACTGATCCAGTGCATCAATAAAACAGAACACCGGCTGCTTCATAAGTTTTCTGTCCAGTTTTCTGAGATACACATTCTGGTTCTCAGGTTGAAAATCATGTTCCAGCCCCAGAATTTCTTCCATCCGATAGATCAGAACAGATTTTAGCGTCATCAGATTCTGACATCCCGGATTCCCGCTGAAGTACAGAATTGTCTGTGCTCCTGCATCCTTTACCTGCTGTTCCAGATAAGCGATAAGCGCACTTTTTCCACTTCCGGCACCTCCTGACAGATGGATGCACTGCTCATTCCCATGCTCGTTTTTGATCTTACTGTGGTAACGGCTGTATTTGTCTCCTGCCATGAACCACAGCCCTTCCATTGCTTTATTTTCTTCATATAATCTCGGTGTATAGACAGACAGATATCTTTCTTTCGTATACTGTGCATCCAGCAGATATTGCTGAACAGAATTTTTCGCTTTCCGGTCTCCCAGTTCCACACGCAGCATGTCTTCCATCATACGATAGATACTTTCTCCAAGCTCTTTCATACCTGTCAGAGTCTGTCGTTCTTCATCCCATTCCACCTCATATTCCAGTACTTTCGCATTCTTTTTTGCACGGATCTGTTCCTTCAGTCTCCTGAGCTTCTGTTCATGTTCAGGGCTTTCCGCCAGATAGATGCCCCTCTTATCCTCAGGAATACGCTCCAGAAAATCAGGGTTGCGGAAACAGAAAATACATCTCTTAAGCGTCTCTTCTTCACTGAGGGCGCCGTATTTTATTTCCAGATTTGTAATGCTCATTGACTCTTCATACTGCGCCGTCACACGCTCATCCCGAAGCGACTCCACAACGTCCACATCCGGGATCCAGCCATACCGATCCCCTAATAATACAATGATATAAGGCTTACAGCGATCAATCGCATCAATACAGACGCGAAGTACCTGATAGTTGCTTTCTTCCTCACTCATATGATAGGTATCCACGCCCCAGCGAAGATCCACTTCCTGAATATCTTCTCCATACTGCCCCACCAGGCGTCGGAGTCTCGGGAATATTTTTTCATGAAGATAATCCCGTTCTGCCTGCATATCCTTAAACGTACTGGAAATAAATACCGACCTCATAGTATGCCCTCCTGTCCTGTTCGTTCTTTAATAATAACACTCCGGTCTCTCACAGACAGAATGTATCTTTTCCACAGATTGCTGTTTCCCGCTTCTTAAGATTGCACTCAACACTTCCAGCACATGACAGGCAAGTTCTTTTCCCACACGGGCGGGTGTACCTCTCAGAATCGCCTCCGCCATCTCCGATGGTCCGATTCCCCTGGCATTTTCAATATAATCATTGGCAAATGGAAGCACCTGCATACGGGGTTCTTCCTGACGATCCTCCGGATTGCTCAGAAGCCGTACTTGATCCCCAAACCGGTCCGGATTGCCCAGATACAGCATTCCCTTCGTCCCGTAGATTACCATATCTGCCTGGTCTTTCCATACAGAATCCTGATCCATATGAAAAGTTCCGGTTACCCCACTTCGAAACTTTAAGATCGCAGAAACACGACTTTCATTCGGCGTATTCATAACCTTACCGTAATCCGGACTATCCGGATTAATATTCCTGTGTGTCGGGAACGGCGTACTTACAAAGGCTGCCGTTTCCTCCACCGCACCTAAGAGACTCACAAGAGCCGTCATATAATAAACCGCATAATCGTAACAGACTCCGGCTCC
>JAEDLC010000170.1 GCA_016295505.1 Dorea sp. | reverse complement strand
GCGCTTGTGGAACAGGATCCGATGAGCCGTGTGGCATGTGAGACATGTACAACAACAGGACTTGTACTTGTAATGGGCGAGATTACGACCAACGCATATGTTGATATTCAGAAAATTGTAAGAGATACCGTAAGAGAGATCGGTTATACCAGAGGAAAATTCGGTTTTGACTCTGATACATGTGGAGTCATTACTGCTATTGATGAACAGTCCAGTGATATCGCAATGGGTGTTGACAAGGCGCTGGAAGCAAAAGAGAATAAGATGTCTGATGAAGAGATCGAGGCAATCGGTGCCGGAGATCAGGGAATGATGTTTGGTTATGCAACGGATGAGACACCGGAACTGATGCCGTACCCGATCGCACTTGCACACAAGCTTTCTTACCGTCTGACAGAAGTAAGAAAGAACGGAACACTTCCATACTTAAGACCGGATGGAAAGACACAGGTTACAGTTGAATATGATGAAAATGGAGTTCCTTCCCGTCTGGATGCAGTTGTTCTGTCAACACAGCATGATCCGGATGTGACACAGGAACAGATTCATGAAGATATCAAAAAATATGTATTTGACGCAATCATTCCGGAAGGAATGGTGGATGAAGGTACCAAGTTCTTTATCAATCCGACGGGACGCTTTGTAATCGGCGGACCTCACGGAGACAGCGGACTTACGGGAAGAAAGATCATCGTAGATACCTACGGTGGAATGGCACGTCACGGCGGCGGAGCATTTTCTGGAAAAGACTGTACAAAGGTAGACAGATCTGCAGCTTATGCTGCACGTTATGTGGCAAAGAATATTGTAGCAGCAGGACTTGCAAAGAAATGTGAGATTCAGCTGTCATATGCGATTGGTGTGGCACATCCGACCTCTATCATGGTAGATACATTCGGAACCGGAAAGATCAGCGATGAGAAGCTGGTAGAGATCATTCGCGAGAACTTTGATCTTCGTCCGGCAGGAATCATCAAGATGCTGGATCTGAGAAGACCGATCTACAAGCAGACTGCGGCATACGGACATTTTGGACGCACGGACGTTGAGTTCCCATGGGAGAAGCTTGACAAGGTGGAGGATCTGAAGAAGTACTTATAAATCTGTGGCAGGTTTTATAAAAATTTTAGAAATGTTTATGGGCGCTTTGGTGTGAAGCGCCTTTTTTCATGCTATACTTTTAGCGGAGGACGTTGTGTATGAAGCTGAAAACAAGATTGATCATTGCGTTTATTACGGTGACGATCATCCCGATCGTTCTGAGTGTTACGATCATATGGCTTTTGAGTATGTACCAGATGAGTTCCATTGAAAAAACGTATGGAATCACGGATGCAACATTTGAATCGTTTACGAATTCACTGCAGGTATTGTCGAGAGTGACGGAAGAGCCGTATCATGAACTGACACAAATGTCGCGACAGGAGCCTCAGAAGATGGAAGATGCGACCTGTCTGGATGTATTTAATCGTAAAATAGAAGAAAAGAAAGCATATCTGGTAGTCCGAAAAGACAATACCATTGTGTATGTGGGAACGGATTCGGAAAAAGCGTCGGAAGTCATCAGTCAGCTTCCTGCATATGGAGAATCAACTTATACATCGGAAAATGGTACGTATCTTGGCGGAGATGCACAGGCACTGGTTAAGCAGGTGGACTTTCTGTATGCCGATGGCGAACGGGGAAGTGCGTTTATCGTGTCTGACCTTACCAATGTCATTCCGGAAGTGCGGGAATTCTTCTGGGATATCGTGTTTGGAATTATCCTTGCACTGATACTTACGACGGCATGTTTTGTCCTGTGGATCTATCGGGCTGTCATGGGACCGATCAGGAAGATGCAGTCGGCGGCACAGAATATCAAGGAGGGTAATCTTGATTTTGAACTGCGTCCGGATGCAGATGATGAGCTTGGAGGTCTGTGTCAGGATCTGGAAGAGATGCGCCGCAGGCTGAAGGACAGTGCGGAAGAAAAAGTGAAGTACGATAAAGAGAGTAAGGAACTGATCAGCAACATTTCTCATGATCTGAAGACTCCGGTTACGACGATCAAGGGATATGCAGAGGGAATTATGGATGGCGTTGCCGATACGCCGGAGAAGGTGGACAGATACGTCAGAACCATTTATAACAAGGCAAATGAGATGGACACCCTGATCAATGAGCTGACGCTGTATTCCAAGATTGACACGAATAAGATCCCTTATAATTTTAATATCGTCTCTGTAAATGCATATTTCGACGATTGTGCGGAGGATCTGTCGCTGGAACTGGAATCCAGTAATGTAGAGTTCCGGTATTTTAATTACGTAGACCCCAGTGTAAAGGTGATCGCGGATGCGGAACAGATTAAGCGGGTTATCCACAATATCATTAATAACTCTCTGAAATATATGGATAAAACAAGAGGTGTCATCAATCTGAGGGTAAAAGATGTGGGAGACTTCGTACAGATAGAACTGGAAGACAACGGCAAGGGCATCGCCGCAAAAGATCTTCCGAATATATTTGACCGGTTTTACCGTACAGATGCATCGAGGAATTCTGCGACCGGAGGAAGCGGTATAGGATTGTCGGTGGTAAAGAAGATTGTAGAGGAACATGGAGGCAAGATATGGGCTACCAGCAGAGAAAAGACTGGCACGACGATGTATTTTGTTCTCAGAAAATATCAGGAGGTACCGATTCATGAGTAAGATATTGATTGTAGAAGATGAGGAAGCGATTGCAGAATTAGAGCGGGATTATCTGGAATTAAGCGGATTTACGGTTGAGGTTGCCAATGATGGTGAGAC
>JAEDLC010000048.1 GCA_016295505.1 Dorea sp. | reverse complement strand
TCAATCGCTGCATCCAGCATCTTTTCTTCTTCGTCACTCAGTTCCCAGCCAAAGCAGGCACAATTTTCCTCTATCTTTTTTCTGCTCTGTGCCCCTACTATGCAGGTTGAAATAAATGGTTTTCTCATCGTCCAGTTCAATGCAATCTGTGCCTGTGGCACACCTCTTTCCTCCGCGATCCGATCCAGCACCTCCACAAGCATCATCACTTTTGAAAACATTGGTTCCCGGAAATACGGATAAAAACGATTCCGGTTGTCACTTGGCGCATATTCCTGAATGGCCCGATAAGCCCCTGTTAGTATCCCGCCTCCCAGTGAACCGTACGTCATCACTCCCATTCCCTGGTCTGCTGCCCAGCGAATCTGTGGTTCATATTCCCGTGCAACCATGGAATATTGCGGCTGATACGCTTCTATCTCACAATATTTTTGTACTTCCCGGATCTGTTCAATCGTAAAATTGGATACTCCGACATGCAGAATCTTCCCCTGTTTTTTCAGTTCACTGAGCGCACCGATTGTCTCTGCAAGCGGGACATTCGGATCCGGCCAGTGTACCAGATACAGATCAATGTAATCTGTCTTAAGATTTCGAAGTGAGTTTTCACACTGCTGCATGATCTTTTCCGGTCTTCCGCAGCGGACATATTTCCCGTCAATAAAGTCATTCCCACACTTTGTTGCAAGAAAAATCTCCTTTCTTACTCCCATATCATTCAGCACATCTCCGATATACCGCTCCGCCTGTCCGGCATTATAAGCCGGCGCCGTATCGATAAAATTAATCCCTGCTTCCACGGCCGCCCGGATCGCGTCCTTTCTGATATCCTCCGGATTCTCATCCCATCCGGCACCTCCGATTCCCCAGGTACCCAGTGTCATCTCCGACACTTTCATTCCGGTTGCTCCAAATTCTTTATAACGCATTCTGCTTTCTCCCTTCTGATTCATCCTATACCGGTGTTCCAACTTCAATCAGATTCCCATCCGGATCGTAGAATCGAATTACTTTCTGTCCCCAGGAATGTGTCATCAATCTGTTGACATATTTTACAGGCGGCTGATATTTATCAAGTTTGTCAGCGAAAGCTTCTATTTCTTTCTCTTCAAAATACAACTCACTGGAATTGTTTTCCGGGATAACATCTTTTCCGATGAATTTCTTCCAGATCGATTCCTCCTGAAGCACAAGTCCTTCCGTCATTATTACATTCCCGTCATTATCCACAATCACATCCAGACCAAATAAATCATGATAGAATTTCTTTGATCTTTCTATATCTTTTACAACAATCAGCACATTTTTCAACTTCATAATCTCAGCCTCCTCTTTACTCCTTCATTTCAAGTATTTCTTCAAGTAAGTATTTCTTCAGGTATTGCTTTCTCTAATCTTACACCATTTTACTGGATTGGGCGAACAAAATATTTCAACCCTTTCATACCCTTTGAGTCAGATTGCATATTTTTTCCTATTCGCCCATTTCAAAACATTTTTGCTGAATCTGATCCCATTCCCGGTTCTCGCACCAGTATACTACGCGGTCTGTCACATCATATACCATGGAAACTACCGTCGGACAGACCGTCTGGGCTGTTGCTTTTAAGACCCGAAAGCAATCTTCTGCATCAAAGCCACTGTCAGCGCTTTCCAGCATTGCTGTAGCCGTCTCATACCGGTCCAGTCCCATCCATGGATGTCTTTCACTGTCTCCTTTAAAAGGTGAGAAATTGGTCAGGACCGAATATGCCGGGTGTTCCAGATATCTGTACCCCTGTCCCGGAATGATCTGCAGAACATTTCCGTTTCCATCTGAAAGCTGTGCCTGAAATGTCACACCGGGGACACTGACAATCTCTCTGTTTTCAACAATTTCTCTGATCTGTCCAAATGTTTTCTTCTCAAGCAACAAATCAATATCGAGATGAATAATATTCTCTGCCTCCGGATCCGACGGATCACTTCTCTGGTCGAACGGCCAGCAGGTCGGCATTGCAACAAAGTCGCCTCTCGCATTTGCCCCGAATAAAGGCATCCATCCTTCTTTCGCATCGTTGATGGCAATATATACTGCCCGTTGATTTGCCATCACCTGATATTCCATATCCAGAATATCCAGATTCCATCCTATCATTGTCTTGTTTCCATTATAAACAATACTTGTACACATCTGTTATTCCTCCCGTAAGATTCTCTCTACACATGCAGTCGATACATTCCGTGTCTGTTACAGTAAGCATACATCAAACCATGCCCTTTTTTTCGGAATCTCACTGAGATATCCTGTTCCGGATATAGTTTCACGATCTCTGCACCATCAGATGTAACATATGCGATAAATGATACATAATGTGCCTTATTCATCGGATGTTCCATCGACACATGATATTCATTGTCGATCGTCTCCAGCAGAATCCCGTGTTCTTCATCACATGCTTCCGGCTCCTGCTCCGGAAGTGTGATCCCGCAGCAGGAAAAAGATCCTCTTCCGACCGATGTAATAATATTGCCACAGACCGGACATACATAAAAATGCATCTTCTTCATATTGGCAGATGTATTTTCATTTTCCCGCAGATCTCCTGTCAAAAGCTCGGCGATTGATACCCCCAGCGCTTTTGAAAGATCTTCCATGATGGCAATATCCGGAAGTCCTTTCCCGGTCTCCCATTTTGACACTGCTTTGTCACTGACATTGATTGATTCTGCCAGTTCTTTCTGCGTAATCTTTCGTTTTTCCCTTAACTCTTTTATTAATTTTCCTGTCACATAACTCATACTCTACACCTTACCTTTTCATATTTTCACTCCCAACCCCAAGGGGAGTTTGCTCTTTTCATCAGGTATATTGTAAGTTCATATCGCATCTGCCACAACCTACGAAGCGTAGAGATTGTCCTACATTTCTATCATAAGTCCTACACGCAGCTGATGGACCATATCTCCCAATTCTTCTTTCAGAACCTGATATGCACGGTCACCCGTACAATGTCCGGTATAAATCTCTTTTACCCCGGTATCCCGGATATCGCGTGCCAGTTCACGAACCTCCGCATCTGTCCTCCCAAAAATATGGAAGCCTCCGATCAGCGCCCGGATTTCCTGATCCGGATAAGTTTTCTTCACTTCACGAACGATATTGGCTGCTCCGCCATGAGAACAGCTGTTGAAAATAACCAGACCTTCCTCCGTCTGAAATACCAGACTCTGCTCATGTGCAAAATCATCGGGTTCCCATCCATTCTTTGTACGGATATACATAAGATTCTTTTTGCCGATCCTGGAAAGTCCCGGTGTCTTATGAGGAATCAAAGACACACCCGGACAGAGTGTGTAATCACCCCCGGCATAAACGATCCGTTCCCGATACGTCTCCAGAATTCCCTTCGGCAATCCAATATATCTTCGAAAGATCCATTTCTTTCCATAACAATTCTCTGCGCTGCCTTCACGCAGATAGAATTTTGCCTTTTTATTATTACAAAAAAACGCATCCATCCCATCCGCATGATCATAATGCGCATGGGATAATACTGCGTAATTCACATCTTCGATTTTTCGTCCCAGTTTTTCGGCATTCTTAAGGAAGAGATCTGATGCCCCGGTATCCAGAAGGATATTCCGGTTCTGATATTCAATATAGATACTCAATCCCCATTCTCCCTGAAGCTCTCCGTCCGCTATGTTATCGGTCAATACTGTCGCTCTCAATTTGTTTTTCCTTTCTGTCTTTCCATGTTAAGCCTGCACTGAATTCCCTGTCTCGTTACGGTGCCGTCGTTACAGATATATGGAATTTCTTTTTCATATTGAAATCCCAGCTTCTTCAATACTTTTCCGGAAGCCGGATTTTCCTTCGCGTATCTGCCTACGATTTCTGTAACCTTCAGCTCATCTGCAGCAAATGTAAGAACTTTCTGTGCTGCTTCGGTAATATACCCTTTTCCCCAGTATTTCTTTCCGAGATTATAGGCGATCTCCCAGCTCTGTACTTCCTCTTCATAATAGATCAGCACTGTTCCCATCAATTCATTCGTATGCTTTTGTTCGATTGCAAACCGATACCAGTCTTTTTTATAAAGCTGTTCCATTTCAAACCGAAGCCATGCTTTTGTTTTTTCTATCTCATGATGACTCGACCAGAACATGTATTTCGCAACATCCGGGTCACTCTCCCAACATTCATATACGTTCTGTGCATCCTCCATCCGGAATGGTCTCAGGATGAGACGCTCCGTTTCCAGCAACGGTGTTTTTCCACCTTCTGCTGCCCGATATCTCATCGGCGTGTAGCGGATTCCATTTGTGATCTGCTCAGAAGCTGTTGGGATAAATCCAAGATGCCGATATACCTCAACTGCATACGGAGAAGAATTGACTGTAAATTCCTGAATCTCATAATCCCTCTTCACAGCATCAAAAAGCCGTTTTCCGATTCCTTTCCGGTGCCATGCTTCCTGTACAAAAAAGAGACTGATATGCCGAGGCTCTCGCATTGCAAGCACACCAACAAGTTTCTCCTCTGCAAAAGCACCATAAAACTTCATGTTCCGAATCTTCCCGGGATCTTCGATCGTGCTTTGGAATTCTGCAATTCCTTCCTCCGGATATTCCGGCGCTTCATATTTGCAGAACACCTCCCACACCAGGGAAAGAGCTTCCGGCAGTTTTTCCTGATCCAGCCGTCGAATACTGTACGGATCTTTTTCCCGCGTAAGCGCATACATTTTCATATCCTGAACTTTTCCGTTTTTCACTGCATTATTCCTTAATGTTCCCTCATACTGAAATCCCGCTTTTTCCAAAGCTCTGCAGGATCCCACATTATAGGAAAACGGTTCTGCATAGATACGGATGATGTCTGAATCTGCAAACACTTTTTGACAGATCTGACGAATTGCTTCCGTCATGATTCCCTGTCCCCAATACTGTTCTCCCAGATAATATCCAAGTTCAGCCGTACAGGAATGAATATTGCCCTGTCTGAACGCCCCGATACTTCCGACGGCCTTGTCATCTACCGTCACCGCATATGCAAACGTCTCATTTTCATCAGCCTCCATCATGGCAGTAATGTAATCCACCGCATCCTGCTTCGTGTATGGATACGGAAGACCATCCCGCAGGTTATTCATCACATTTCGATTGGACAATGTCTTCGCAAGATCTTTTGCATCCGACAACCGCCACTTTCTGATACCGATATTCATTCCTTTCGCCTTCTTTCCAAATTCAATATAAAATGATTATCTGCCAAGCCGCTTTCGATATCTCCAGAACTGATATCCAAAATCCAGCAGCAATACCAGATAGATAACAAGTAACACTATATATATACCCGTAAAAACCGGATGTCCGGAAAAATGCTGCATAAACGTCTGTGGAAGAATCACCAGGAAGAAGATCAGAAGTAAGGGGATGATTCTTCCTCTGAATACCCTCTTCATCATCTCGATCCTGGATTCATCATCACAGAATATTTTTTCTTCTCCGTTCATCTCGGAAACAGGTTTTCTGAAATAACTGTATCCGTAAAAATCCTGCAGATACTCCCAGCCACAGTCCCGAAACATCTGAACATATTCTTCTTTATGCGCAATCCCTTCCTGATTATAATCCAACTGATAGACGACATCCTGCGGTTCACATTTTTCAAAATGATAACGTCCAAGCCCCGTTGCTTTTGTAAACCTCCATCCACTTCTATGCCGTTCCTGAAGATATCTCTCTTCTTTTTCCCATTCCGGTATCGCAAAATACCTGTATTCTGTCTTTGTATTCTTATCTCTCATCCTGACGCACCTCCATCATATTCCGGTACAGTCGCTCGATCCGCTTCATTTCCAGTTCCAGAACCTGTTCTCCCAGATCTGTGATCCGGTAGATCTTCCTCTTTTCTTCTTCCCGTACAAACCGAATCAATCCGTCCTTCTCCATCTTTGATAAGCTTCCATACATCGTACCCGGACTCAGCTTTACCGCACCTTCCGTCAAATTCTCTACTTTCTGAACAATGCTGTATCCGTGGGACTCTTCCCGCAGACACATCAGAATATAAAATCCCGTTTCCGTCATTGGTACATATACTTTTTTAATATGAGGATCCATACCGCACACTCCATTCCAGTGCGATACATCGCACTTCGTTATATCTTATATATAGCACTGCGATATATATTTGTCAAGACAGATTTCTATTAATTTTTATAATGTTTCAAAAATTCGTGCTCCTTTTGTTCTGACCCAGCGCAGCAACCCCATTACTGCGATCAAAAGTACTGCTGCCACACAGGCAAGATAGAGGGACGAGCTCAGAATATTTCGTAAAAGATAATATCCTGCCGCCAGAGCTACAATGACCGCCCAGCCGCCAAACAATGTAATCGTCACTCCCATACTCTGTTTGATCGGAATGATCTCACTCGTCCATGTAAGATTCGGAAACTTGAGATTCATGGTCAGACCAAACAGCGCCATAAATAAGATAAATCCCGCCGCAGCCAAAGCAATCAGCGCAAATTCAACGATCGGTCGCTTCAGTACGATTTCCATGCCAAGTAACAGAATCGCTGCCGGAATATAGGTCAGGATCAACTGCATCTTTATCTTTGCCATCAGAGCCTGTACACCGGTCACCGGAAACACCTGCAGGATCCACAGATTTTTTCCTTCCAGTGAAACAGACGGTGCCGTCATATCATTCATCGCGGCAATCATTCCCAATGCTCCCGCTGCCACCAGCGGAATCATCTCTTCATAGCCGACAAAAAACATTGTCACAAATTCCGTCACAGTATCAGCCTTAATCACAAGTACAACTGCCGCTATAATCATAAAGATGATTCCAAGCCCGCAGTTCAGCATATAATTCGGACTTCCAAGGAAACGGCGGAATTCTTTCTTCAGCAGTGCACTTTCGACAGAACCGGCAGACGTGTATTTTTCTTTATACTGTACTTTCGTCTCACCTTTATTAGTAATCAGAATCTTCCTGTAGCTTTTGGCCAGAATACCATACACCACTGCAAAAAGCAGGAGAACCATGCCTGCAAATACCATCCAAGTTTTCATCAGTATCTCAATATATCCTTTTCTATAATCACATTGTAATCGAAAGCTCCAGATCTGAATAGAACTGTAATGCATACAAATGTGTCGATTTTATAGGTAGAAAAGGCGGAAGACAATCGCTCAATGCTTTTCTGCCTTCCGCCTCATTTTTTCTGTCTATGACTCTCCAATAGTCGTTTTTCTGCCAAGACGAACTTCTTCCATCTCTTTTACCAGTTCTTCATCCATATGATCAAACAGATAATTTCGTCCGTTTTCTCTGTGTTTTTCGGCTTCTTCCCGAATCATCTTTTCTGTAAGCCTGACCTCTTCCAGAAAGTCCCGGGAGGAAACCCGCGTTCCGCCCTGCCCCATCGTAATCACCTGTTCCACACCATCAGATGTCACAACGGTCACATGATATTTCCTTCCGATATGATGAACCACCTTTTCAATATACTGATCCGCTGTCTCTGCCTCTTTCGTATACACCACATGAATATTGCGATACTTCTGAATCTCCAGTGCATAACCCTCTACCTTATATGCATCAAACACAAGAATCAGAACACATTTTTTAAATCCCTGATAATTGCACAGGATGTCCATCAGCTTATCTCTTGCGGCTCCGATATCGACCGCTGCCAGTTCCTTTAAGTCATCCCAGGCAAATATCACATTATACCCATCTACCAGAAGATATTCCTGAATCTTCTCCTCTTTCTTCTTCCTTGTCCCTACATACGAATCTCCGAATGCATCCGGTCTGGCCGGCATTCTTCGTTCAATCTTTCCATACGTTCGTATGAATATGTCTTCCAGTTCTTTTTCTTCTTCTCTGGACAATGCAGGCAATGCACTCCCCACAGACGATTTCTGCTGTTTCTGCCGGACAGGTTCTGCCTTTGCAGGTTCCGGTTCCGCAGCTTTCCGAAGTTGACTCTCTATATGCATATGCTGCGTTACTTCATTCCATGGAACATTATATCCAGCACCATGCGAACAGAACACGGAGCCCGTCGGATTCTCCAGATCTCGTTCCGGATCATATCCAAACGCTTCGATCACTTCCTGATCATTCTGACATGGCTCATATCCCCGGAAGGTACAGGAAAGCCTTCCCCTTCCTCTGGTATAACCAGTCACTTCCATCTGATAATCCCGCATGGCCGCTACCGGTGCATATCCGGTCACTACCGCCATCTCTCCTTCTGTCTGCGGCGGTTCAAATTCTCCACTCATCCTCTGAATATCCGTCAGAGCACGACCAACCAGTTCTGCCGGAACCTCCAGCCGATAATCGTAATAAGGCTCCAGAAGCACGTTTTCAGCCTGCATCAGACCCTGGCGCACTGCACGGTAAGTTGCCTGCCGGAAATCTCCGCCCTCCGTATGCTTCAGATGCGCCCTTCCTGCTGCCAGCGTAATCTTCATGTCTGTAATTGCCGATCCGGTCAGCACACCACGGTGTTCCTTCTCTGCCAGATGTGTCAGAATCAGGCGCTGCCAGTTTTTATCCAGAACATCCTCACTGCAGTTCGTATCAAGGATCAGTCCGCTTCCCCGTTTGGCCGGTTCCATAACAAGATGTACCTCCGCATAATGGCGAAGTGGTTCAAAATGCCCGACTCCTTCTACTGTATTCGCGATCGTTTCCTTATAAACAATATTCCCTGTATCAAATGTAACCTCTACACCAAATCGTTCCAGAATTAGTCGTTTCAAAACCTCGATCTGGACCTCTCCCATCAACTGCGCATAAATCTCGCCCAGTTCTTCATTCCAGACGATTCGAAGCATGGGGTCTTCTTCCTCCAGTTTCCGCAGATTACCAAGCATCGCATGCACGTCGCTTCCGTCCGGAAGCTGAATCCGGTAATTCAATACCGGCTGAAGAACCGGCTCACGCGTATCTCGCTCCGTCCCGAGTCCCTCTCCCGGATATGTGAAGTTTAATCCTGTCACAGCACAGATGGTTCCTGCCTGAACCTCCTGAACCATCTCATACTTCTCTCCGGAATAGATACGGATCTGGTTCACTTTCTCCTCCCAGTGTTCCTGCGCATCCGGTGCATTCATCAGAATGTCCTTTACTCTCAGCACGCCACTTGTCACCTTCAGATGAGTCAGCCTGCTTCCGGATGCATCTCGAGAGATCTTATATACCTTGGCTCCAAATGCGGCCTTCATTTTTACAGATTCCGGAGTCCGTATATACCGTTCCAGACCGGCAAGAAACTCCTGCACGCCCTGAACCTTCAAAGCAGATCCATAATAACACGGAAAAACCTTCCGCTCTGCAATCATACGGACAATCGTATCTTTTTTTACCATTCCGGACTCCAGATATTCTTCCATCGCTTCCTCATCGCACATCGCAAGACTATCCCAAAAGGAATCCTGTGCCTCAGACGTATGTCCCCCGTTGGCAGTCTCCGGATCATCGCCAAAGTCAATGCATCCTTCACTCAGACTCTTTTTCAATACTTCATCTATTTTTTTATGATCCGTCCCCGGCTGATCCATCTTATTAACGAATAAAAACACCGGGATCTGATATCGCTTCAAAAGATTCCACAGTGTCCGGGTATGTCCCTGCACACCATCTGCGCCATTGATCACCAGGATCGCATAATCCATTACCTGCAGGGTGCGCTCCATTTCTGCCGAAAAATCCACATGTCCGGGCGTATCCAGAAGTGTAACCCTGGTATCTCCAAGATCAAATACCGCCTGCTTGGAGAATATGGTAATCCCTCTCTCCCGCTCCAGTTTGTTCGTATCCAGAAACGCATCCTTATGATCTACACGGCCAAGCTTTCGAAGCTTTCCTGACAGGTATAGAATACTTTCCGATAATGTTGTCTTCCCCGCGTCCACATGGGCAAGAATACCCACGCTGATATACCTTCCCGGCTTATTTTCTGATGTACTCCCCATCAAAAATGCCCCTTTCTATCATTTATTTTCCTCCATTTTCGCAATTATCTGCATAACAGACTCTACAGGCTCCTCAATCACCTCTGCAATTGCTTCAACAGACATTCCTTTCGCAACTTTCTTCTTTATCAACTCCTGTAAAAGTTCCAAACGACCTTCTTCTCTTCCTTCTTCTCTTCCTTCCTCACGTTCATAATATTTTTCTTCCCATGCCTGCATATATTTTATGCCAACCTCCTCACTGAGTTTCACCTTACAAACGCGATGATGAATTCGCTGCAGTCTCTCACTGTCTGACTTCGCTGCCTCTTCATCTGTAGTATGTTCCAGATAATGAAGAAATTCCACCAGTTCTTTACTGACTTCTGATTCATTTGTTCCACGTGTATTCAAAAAAATGCGAGTGGCTTCATCTTGCAATATACACCCCGGAATTTCCTGACACTCTGGCCTGAATGTATATTGATATTTTTTATATCCAAACAAATCAAATGTAGTAATTAAGATAATATAAGAACAATTTAACAAATTGTAATCCGGAATTCCCGGTTCCAACAAATTAATATCCAGCAACGCCTGATAATAGCGACTCCTTTTTGCCAGATCAGCCCTTCTCTTATCCTGCATTTCCGTATTGTATACAGCCTGTTCCTTATCCATGGAAATAACATCCATTCGTATGGAACGAAGAACTGGTGATACACGAAGTTCTTTCTCAGTTTCAGTAGTCGTAAGAAGTGGAATCTCCCGTCCAAAAATAATACTCAATACATCCCTATGTGTCTGAGGATCCTCCATTACTTCATCAAACAGGAAACGGTCTGTAAGATTCAAATCTTTTAATGGTACCTTCTCTTTCATTCTTGCCATAATAGGTAGTCTCCTTTATTTTATCACAGGTTTTTATAATGTTACAGAAAAATAAAAGAAAAGCTCAGGTAATCATAGGCATCCCTCCAGACAATATATAATAACTTCAAACATGGAAAAACTGGCGAAATGCCACGATAAAAGAATAAAATAGAAATTCCGAATGTCTGAGATATGGTAATATCCTAACAAATATAATATAAAAATGCAATAAAATGTCCCACTGCTTTTTCATAAACAGATACTGCTGAAAAATATAGGTAACTCATCTTGATACTTTCATTCCCCCGACAGCTCTTTCTAATGTTATAATAGAAAGAAAACTTACATGTTGGAGGCTGATACGAATGAAAAAATTATCAACAGCAAAAATCTGGTGTTTTGCAGTCGGCCAGTTTGGCTGGTCCATGCTGTCCGGTATTATTTCGAACTGGCTGGTCTATTTTTATCAACCGGATGAAGCTGCCATGTCACAGGGACAGACGGTTTTTATTCCCCAGGGACTGGTCATTCTCGGAATAGTTACGGTCATCGGAGCAATCACTGCTTTTGGCCGGGTATTCGATGCTTTCACCGACCCTATGATCGCATCTTTATCGGATCGCTGCACTTCGAAAAACGGACGCCGTATGCCATTCCTGAAGTTTGCGGCTCTTCCGCTCGCCCTATCGACCGTTCTTGTTTTCTGGTCTCCGGTATCAAAAGTGAGCTGGATCAATGCAGCATTCCTCTTTGTAATGGTCATGCTGTACTACCTCTCTATTACAGCCTACTGTACACCCTACAATGCACTAATTCCGGAATTAGGACATACACAGCAGGAAAGACTGAATATTTCCACAGTGATCTCGTTTACTTTTATCGCGGGAACCGCCGTTGCATATCTGGCGCCGTTCATCTGGGGACTTTTTATCCCCGCTTTTGGAAGAATCAATGCAATCCGGATCACATTTACAATCATTGCAGCCATTGCATTCTTCTGCATGCTGGTTCCGGTTCTGACGATCAGGGAAAAAGATTATGTAAACACGATTCCCACCCAGGATTCTGCATTCCGTTCTCTGGTGTCCACATTTAAGAATGGAGAATTTCGTAAATTCGTCGGATCAGATATCTTCTACTGGATCGCGATTACGATGTTTCAGACCGGACTTCCGTTCTTTGTCACCAGCCTGCTGAAACTGCCCGAAAGTATGACTACCATATATTTTGTCGGCATGACCGCACTGTCTCTGATCTTCTATGTTCCGATCAACAAACTGGCGCCAAAGATTGGAAAGAAGAACCTGATTCTCTTTGCCTTTGCAATCTTCTGTGCGGCTTACTTTTATTCCGGATTCCTCGGCAGCATTCCAGGAATCCCACCCGTGGTTCAGGGCCTGATCCTTACCGTTGTGGCTGCTCTACCTATGGCCATCTTTGGTATTCTTCCTCAGGCAGTGGTCGCAGACGTTGCCCAGAGTGATGCCATCGATACCGGAAACAATCGGGAAGGTATGTTTTATGCTGCCAGAACTTTTGCTTTCAAGCTTGGACAAAGCCTTGCAATGCTCCTGTTTACCGCAGTCTCCACGATCGGCTCCGGTACCGGAATGGGATACCGCATCGCAGCTCTTCTGGCGGCAGCACTTTGTTTTATCGGCGGATTCATCTTCCTGTTCTATAATGAACGAAAAATATTAGATAAAATTCAGGAGTAATCATATGAAACATTCAATGATATTGTCAGACACCCGGTATCAGGAACAGATGGATCATCTCGTAATACCTTATCTAACACAGCGGATGGAAACATTCTGTCTGGAACGGGAACCTGGAAAGAAACTATATGGCGTCAGATATCTGGCGGATTCTCCTGCCGGAATTATTCTGATCTCACATGGTTTTACAGAAACAGCCGAAAAATATCGGGAGATGGCCTATTATTTTGTCAATGCAGGATACCATACCTACATCATCGACCATTGCGGACATGGAAGAAGTTACCGGTTGGTGAAAGATCCATCTCTGGTACATATCGACCGGTATGAACGATATGTACAGGATCTGTTGTATACAGCCGAATACGCAGGAAAAGCACACCCGGATCTTTCTGTTAATCTGTACGGTCATTCTATGGGCGGAGGCATTGCAGCCGCAGCTGCTGCTTACTATCCACAGGATTTTCACAGAGTCATTCTGTCCTCGCCCATGATCCGTCCATCTACAGGGAATGTTCCCTGGGTTTTGGCTGGTCTGATCGCTTCTGTATGCTGCAGGATCGGAAAGTCAGAAGCTTACGTGTTCGGACAGCGTCCGTATCAGGGAAAAGAAGCTTTTGAAGACAGTGCTTCCCAGTCAGAAGCCAGATTCTCCTATTATAATGACATCAAAGCACAGGAGCCTCTGTTCCATACGAGTGCGGCTTCCTTTGGATGGCTGCACGAGGCCATGCGGCTGAATCATTTCCTGCAGACAAAGGCATGGAAACAGATACACTCACCTGTTCTGCTCTTTCAGGCAGAACAGGATGCTTTCGTATCTGAAAAAGAACAACAGCGATTCATCGCCAGATTAAACAGACAACACAAGCCGATCCTGATCGGCACAGACACGATTCCCTTTGCTCAATGCATTCGTATGCCGGATACCAAACATGAAATATTCAGCTCCGACACGGATATACTGGATGACTATTGGGACAAAATCATACATTTTCTCAGTTACTGAACGGA
>JAEDLC010000169.1 GCA_016295505.1 Dorea sp. | reverse complement strand
CGTTCACAGGACAAGATCATGAGGGACCATTGGATTACGAACTGGAATACATTATTGCAGGACAGGAAAGCGACAAAGACAATCTGGAAACGGTAATTAAAAAACTTATGATTTTAAGATTCGTTCCGAACTATGCGTATATACAGACGGATTCTGTGAAGAAAGCGGAGGCAGAAGCGACGGCAGCAGCCCTGTGTGTGCTGCTGGCCGTACCGGCAATTACAGAGGCGGCAGTACAGGCAATTCTTCTGGCATGGGCATACGGAGAGACGATTATGGATATGCGTTCTTTACTGGCGGGAAAAAAGGTTCCGTTTATCAAATCTGAAGAGAGCTGGCAGTTGTCCTGGCAGGCTTTTCTGACACTGGGGACAGAAGAGGATACAAGTGAAGGAATGGATTATGGAGAGGGAATGGATTACAAGGAATATCTGCGAGTACTGCTATTTCTGGAAAAGAAAGAAACGGCGGCGATCCGCACCTTGGGAATCATCGAGCAAAATCTGAGGATGCGATACGGACAACCATATTTTCATGCAGATTATTGTATCAGCAGGATGGAAATTCACACAGAGTGTACATTACGAAGAAATATCAGTTACGATTACAAAACTTATTATGGATATCAATAGTTTATAAAGAGGCAAAGGAAGATGTCCTTCCGGATATCGAAATTAATCCCAGACTACATGAAAATCTGACGAAAGGAGAAGGATTCGCATTATGAATAGAAAGATACTCCCCTCACAACCTATCTATGATACAAAGTCCGGGAGGACATCTTCCTTTGTCTCTTCCGTAAAAGGCAGTATCACGGTGGAAGCCGCTATAGCGGTACCTGTTTTCTTTCTTGCGGTTGTAAGTTTGCTATATCTGATGGAAATGATGACAATTCATACTGCAGTTCGTTGTGGTCTGCAGTATGCGGGAAAGAAACTGGCAGAAGAAGCTTATGTAGCGCAGGTGTTGTTGCCCTCCAGGATTGAAAATGATGTAATCTATGCGATCGGTCCGGACAGGCTGGAGAGAAGTATTGTTGTAGACGGAAGTACGGGGATTCAGTGTGACGGCTCCAGGATGTCGATTCAAACAGGAATTGCCGAGCTGGAGGCTGTCTATCAAGTCAGAATTCCGATCCCGATGTTCGGGATCGCACCGATTACCTGTAAAGAAAGCATGAGGATCAAAGCCTGGACAGGATATGAAAGAGATGAATTTGGAGGATCCGATGATGAGATGGTATATGTGACGGAAACGGGTATCGTATATCACCGGGATTATCATTGTTCCCATCTGGATTTGTCCATTCATATGACAACAAAGGAGAAAGTGGAGAAGCTTCGTAATGAAAGTGGAGGAAAATATCATCCCTGTGAACAATGTGTGGATTCAGACAGAGGCGTGGTATATATAACGGATTATGGAGATCGCTATCATACATCGCTGTCATGCAGTGGACTGAAGCGTACAGTCTATGCAATTCCGTTATCAGAGGCTGTTGGAAAAGGAGCCTGTTCAAAATGTGGTTATTAATGAAGATATAAAAGTATAATCAGGAAGGTCTGATTTATAGAAAGGAATAAGAATGGAAGAGATCAGTCATGCAATCTGTACGGGAATTCTGGTCTATCTGTCCGTGGAGGATGTCAGAAAGCGAAAGATTCCGCTGGTGATTCTGACGGTGGGAGGATGTATGGCGTTCCTCTATCAGTTGATGTGGGGAACGGAAGATATATGGGAGATTGCAGCGGGAGTGGGAATAGGCGTATGCTTTCTCGTGGTCGGATGGCTCACTGGAGAAAAGATTGGATACGGGGATGGTATAGTAATAATGGTGCTGGGAATCTATCTGGGAATATGGAAACTCCTGGAGGTACTTGCGGGAGCATTTTTCCTTCTTGCCGTGGCGGGAATGATCTGCCTGGCAGGAAAGAGATTTTCCAGAAAACAGACATTGCCCTTTTGTCCGTTTTTGACTGCGGGATATGTAATCTGCCTGTTATGCAAAGGAGGATAGACTGTGAAAAATAAATTGTGCAATGGAAGTATCACGGTGGAAATGTCTTTTTTGATGCCGATGATCTTATTTTTGATTCTATCCTGTATTCTGGCGGTTTTCTACTATCATGATAAAAACATCATATCAGGGGTGGCTTATGAGACGGCTGTGGTAGGAAGTACAAAAGCGAGAGAACGGGAAGGGGTTACCGCTGAGGAACTGCAGGAACTGTTTGAGCAACGTCTGCAGGGCAAGTGTATACTTTTCCCCGGAGTACGTGCGAAGATTGGGGTCGGTGAGGAAGAAATCAAAGTAGAAGTCATAGCCTCGTGGAACCGGATACAGATGTCGACTGTAAAGTACGCATCGGTGACGGAACCAGAGACATATATTCGAGATATCAGAAGGTGGAAGAATAAAAATGGAACGAAAAATCACGATTGAAGAACCTGTGTTATATAAAGAAGATTATCAGATGAAGATGATGAAAGCGAATACTCTTGAAGGGATTCTGAGAGTGGAGGGAAGGGGAATCAATGGAAAAAGCTGTTACGACTATGATGTCAGTGGAAAGATATCTATGAAAGCCATGTATGAAAGAAGTAAAATTAACAGTGAAGATATCAGGACGTTTTTGATGCAGTTTAAAGCAGTTTTGAAAGTCACAGAAGAATATCTTCTGAACATTCACTGTATTTTATTGAAGCCTGAGTATATCTTCTATGAAGAAGGGAGATTTTATTTTTGTTATTACCCGCCCGCCAGACAGGATGTATGGGAAGAATTTCATCTGTTGACGGAATATTTTGTAAAACAGGGAG
>JAEDLC010000168.1 GCA_016295505.1 Dorea sp. | reverse complement strand
GGCGCAACCGGCTATGCCGGCGGTGAACTGGTAAGATTATTGATGGGACATAAGGATGTGGAAATTGTCTGGTATGGATCCAGAAGTTATATAGATAAGAAGTATGCGGATGTATATCAGAATATGTTCCGGATCGTGGATGCAAAATGTATGGATGATAATATGGAAGAGCTTGCAAAGCAGGCGGATGTGATCTTTACGGCGACGCCGCAGGGATTCTGTGCTTCAATGCTTACGGAGGACATTCTGTCAAAGACAAAGATCGTGGACCTGAGTGCAGATTATCGTATTAAAGATGTTGCGACGTACGAGAAATGGTATGGGATTGAACATAAAAGTCCACAGTTTATAAAAGAAGCAGTATATGGATTATGCGAGATCAATCGCGAAGATGTGAAGAAAGCAAGACTGGTTGCCAATCCGGGATGCTATACAACATGTTCGATTCTGACGGCGTATCCGCTTGCAAAGGAAGGAATCATTGATATGAATACTCTGATCGTGGATGCAAAGTCCGGAACTTCCGGAGCGGGCAGAGGGGCCAAGGTTCAGAATCTGTTCTGTGAGGTCAATGAAAATATGAAGGCTTATGGTGTTGCCACACACAGACACACGCCGGAGATTGAAGAACAGCTTGGCTATGCGTCAGGAGAACAGGTCATCATCAACTTTACTCCACATCTGGTACCGATGAATCGTGGAATTCTCGCAACAGAGTATGCATCACTGAAAAAGGATGTTACATATGAAGAAGTAAAAGCAATATATGATAAGTATTATAAGGATGAGAAATTTATCCGTGTGCTGGAAAAGGATGTCTGTCCGGAGACAAAGTGGGTGGAAGGCAGCAACTATGTGGATATTAATTTTAAGATTGATCCCAGAACAAATCGTATTATTATGATGGGGGCAATTGACAATCTTGTGAAAGGTGCCGCAGGGCAGGCGGTTCAGAATATGAATCTGATGTTTGGCCTTCCGGAGAGCGAGGGACTGGAACTGGTTCCGATGTTCCCGTAAACATAAGGAGGAAGGAGAAAACGATGTTGATAAGAGTAATGACGATTGAGGATTATGATCGGGTCCGTGCTCTCTGGATGAAAATCAAAGGATTTGGAATCCGCAGTGTAGATGATTCCAGAGAGGGTGTGGAGCGATTCCTGAAACGAAATCCTGAAACCAGTGTGGTGGCAGAAGAAGACGGAAAAATTGTAGGTGCGATTCTCTGCGGACATGACGGCAGGCGGGGATGCCTGTATCATGTATGTGTAGATGAGCAGTATCGGATGCGAGGAATCGGGAAAGCAATGGTAGTATTTGCCATGGAGGCATTGAAAAGGGAACAGATCAATAAAGTATCTCTCATTGCATTTACAAAGAACGATGTCGGCAATGCATTCTGGAATGAGATAGGATGGACAAAACGAAAAGATCTCAATTATTATGATTTTACATTAAATGAAGAAAATATTACCGCATTTATTCAATAAGAAAAAAGATACAAGGGAAAGGAAGAGAAGAATATGAAACAGATCAAAGGCGGAGTGACCGCAGCAAAAGGATATGAAGCAGCATCAACAGCAGCAGGGATCAAGTATACAGACAGAACAGACATGGCAATGATATACAGTCAGGTTCCATGTGTGGCAGCAGGAACATTTACCACGAATGTAGTAAAAGCCGCACCGGTAAAATGGGATCAGCAGGTGGTAAAAAGCGGTGCAAAAGCGCAGGCAGTCATCGTTAATTCCGGAATCGCCAATGCATGTACAGGTGCCGAAGGGTTCGGATACTGCAAAGATACTGCAGAGGCAGCAGCAAAAGCACTGAATATCTCCGCAGATGGTGTGCTTATCGGTTCGACAGGCGTCATCGGAAAACAGATTCCGATCGCGAAACTGACAGCCGGAGTGGAAGTGCTGGCCGGTAAGAAAAATGCTTCTCTGGAAAATGGTACAGAGGCGGCAAAGGCAATCATGACGACAGATACCTGCGAAAAAGAGCTGGCTGTTGAGATTGAAGTGGGCGGAAAAACGGTTACCATCGGCGGTATGGCAAAAGGCTCCGGTATGATTCATCCAAATATGTGCACCATGCTTGCATTTATTACAACGGATGCGGTGATTACAAAAGATGCACTTCAGAAAGCCCTGAGTGAGGATGTTGGAGATACGTACAATATGATCTCTGTTGATGGAGATACTTCTACAAATGATACGGTGATCCTTCTGGCCAATGGTCTGGCAGAGAATCCGGAGATCGTATACGGAAGTGAAGATTATCAGACATTTGCAGATGCACTCCATGTAATCAATGAGTATCTTGCGAAGAAAATCGCGGGAGATGGAGAAGGAGCAACAGCATTATTTGAAGTAAAGGCTGTCGGATGTGAAAGTACAGAACAGGCAAAGACACTTGCAAAATCTATTGTATGCTCGAATCTTACCAAGACGGCAATCGCGGGACATGATGCAAACTGGGGCAGAATCCTGTGTGCCATGGGATACTCCGGAGCGCAGTTTGATCCGGAAAAAGTGGATTTGTTCTTTGAGAGCAAGGCCGGAAAGATTCAGATCATTGAAGATGGAACGGCAGTCGATTACAGTGAGGAAGAGGCGACCAGAATCCTGTCTGAATCAGAAGTTACCGCAATTGCCGATGTGAAGATGGGAGATAAGAGCGCAACTGCATGGGGCTGTGATCTGACCCATGGATATATTGAGATTAATGCGGATTACAGAAGTTAATGACTGATTACAGGAATGAAATAACGACAGCATAGTTATCAGGAAACAGGCTTGCAGAAAGAAACGGAAGGAATGTGATAATATGGAAAAATCAATGCAGAAGTATCTGG
>JAEDLC010000167.1 GCA_016295505.1 Dorea sp. | reverse complement strand
CAGGGATGCCACAATGGACATTTGCCTGTACGGCTTTCCCCGGGGAAATTGCATGATTCACGCTGGCAGAACGATTATTATTCTACCATGATGTCTGCGCCGGTCTGTATAGATTCTTTTGTATTTTCCGGTTTTCTTCTTCGAATGCTTGCAAATATGGAACCGGAAATATTGTGCCACACACTGAAGATTGCTCCGGGAAGTGTAGCCAGTGGATACATGGCAAAATGTGCAGCTGCCAGAGAAGTGGCAAGTCCGCTGTTCTGCATTCCGACCTCAATGGCCAGGGCAGTTGTCTTTCGATCGTCCAGATGTGCTGCATGTCCGATTCCCAGTCCAAGTAACAATCCAACCAGGTTGTGAAGCATGACGATGAGCAGCACAAGGAAACCACAGCCTGTGATCTTGGAAGCATTGGCTCCTACGATACCAAGGAGTACGGGAAGCAGTACGATCTTTACAGTGGACAATACCATACTGAGGAAAGAGACTTCCACCCAGGTACCGCCAAGCAGATAGACCAGTGTAGGTGTTGCGACCGGTGCAATCAGAGTGGAAACGGTTGTCATACCGACAGACAATGCCACATCTCCGCCTGCGATATAGGTGATGACGTTGCTGGCGGTTCCGCCCGGGCAGCATCCAACCAGAATAACGCCGATGGCGAGCTCCGGACTGAGTGAAAAGAGTTTTGCCAGTGCATATGCAGTCAGCGGCATAATGGTAAATTGAGACAGACACCCGATCAGTATCTCCTTCGGGTGTGTAAATACTATTTTAAAATCATCCAGGGTAATGGAAAGTCCCATTCCGAACATGGCAGCGGCCAGAAAAGCTGAAGTATAGTTGGTTGCCCAGGAAAAGGATTCCGGCCGGAAGAAAGCAATGATGGAAAAAATGATGATTACAATTCCGATGTTACGGGATAAAAAGCTGCTGATTTGTCCGATTTTTTTCATAATATAAATCCCTTCTGATTCATGCGCACGTAAAGCTGCAGCCTTCTGTAATCAGTTCCTGTCCCTTTTTGACAGCGCGGGAAAGGCAAAGGGCGGCCTGTCTTTCCTCCGGGTTCAGATAAGTGTTGCGGGAAGATTTTGCAAGTCCGTCATGTGTCCCTCATGCAGATAGCCCATTGTAGGAACCAGTCCTACAGAAAGGCCTTCCTTTTTCCATGCTTTTACCAGTTCTCTTGTTTCTTTGATGGTTGTTGCTACTTTCATTTGTTGTACCTCTCTTCGTATTATTATTCGAAGATAGTCATCTGATGATTATTGAATAAATAAAAAAGACGCTGCATATGGACATACTTTTACCATGATCATATACAGCGATATTATCATTTCACAGAAAAAAGTACAAAAGAAGTGTAAGATATCAAAAAAACGTTTCCGCATTTTTTCCGGAAACGTTTTTTATGAGGGTGAATATTAGATTGAATTCTGATTGGTTTCGACTTCCTGCATTTTCAGAGCACGAACTTTCAGAGGAAGTCCGAACAGATTAATGAAACCGCTTGCATCATGATGATCATACAGATCGCCTGTTGTAAAGCTTGCAAGGGATTCGTTGTACAGGGAATATGGAGAAGTAGTACCTGCTTTTGTGATATTTCCCTTATAGAGTTTGAATTTTACTTCGCCGGTTACATATTCCTGTGTGCTTTCAATGAATGCCTGAATGGCTTCGCGCAGAGGTGTGAACCATTTTCCCTCGTATACAACCTGAGATAACTTATTGCTCATCATTTCTTTTACCTCATAAGTTGCACGGTCTAATACAAGTTCTTCCAGCTGCTGATGAGCTTCGTACAGGATGGTTCCGCCGGGAGTCTCGTAGACACCACGGGACTTCATTCCAACAACACGGTTCTCTACGATATCGCAGATACCGATTCCATGTTTGCCGCCAAGTTCATTTAACTTGCAGATGATGTCAGATACCTTCATCTCTTCTCCGTTGATGCTTTTTGGTACTCCTTTTTCAAATGTCATAGTCACGTATTCGCCTTTGTCAGGTGCTTTTTCCGGTGGAACGGTCAGTACCAGCAGATCGTCGTAATTAGGTTCCTGAGAAGGATCTTCCAGTTCCAGACCTTCATGGCTGATATGCCATAAGTTACGATCACGGCTGTAGCTGTGTTTTGCGTCGAAAGGAAGATCAATACCATGCTGTTTGCAGTATGCGATCTCATCTTCACGGGATTCTATGGTCCATACATCCGTCATTCTCCAAGGAGCGATAATCTTGATATCCGGAGCGAGAGCGCGGATGCTGAGCTCAAAACGAATCTGATCATTACCCTTTCCGGTTGCACCGTGGCAGATGGCAACAGCGCCTTCTTTTCTCGCAATCTCAACCAGACGTTTTGCGATTGCCGGACGTGCCATGGCTGTTCCGAGAAGATATTTATTCTCATACACAGCATGTGCCTGTAAACATGGAACAATATAATTATCACAGAAATCATCTATGATATCTTCAATATATAACTTTGAAGCACCGGACATTTTTGCTCTTTCATCCAGGCCATCCAGTTCTTCTCCCTGTCCGCAGTTAATACAGCAGCAGATAACCTCATAGCCGAAGGTTTCTTTTAACCACGGAATAACAGTTGTGGTATCAAGACCACCGGAATATGCTAATACAACTTTCTCTTTCATCTTATATATCCTCCTGATGTAAAATAGTTTATCTGAGTAATATTTACTTTTTGAATTGCAAAAATTACTATACACCATAACTTATAAATATGCAAGAAAAAATTATATAAAACTTAAAAAAGTGGTTTTTATGCATAAAATGTATAAAAATATGCATATAAAATTCAAAAAAATACTTGAACAATATTCGATACAGATGTATAATTATGCAAGTTCTT
>JAEDLC010000047.1 GCA_016295505.1 Dorea sp. | reverse complement strand
TCCGGCTCCCACAACACCAACACATATCTTTTTCTTCTCCATATTCTATCCTCTCCGTATCTTATTCCACTTCTCCTTCACTGCTAAAGTATTGCTTCCCCCAACTGATCCAGAAGATCATTTGTCTCCAGAACCGACATCCCGTTATTGATGCAGAAGATCACAATCGAATCCCTTCTGTGCTTGGGATAGAGCACGCCGGCCTGTGCAATGGTAAGTGCCCTCTGCACTTCTGATAACGGAAGCTTCAGAGCCATACATAACGCGATCACCTTATCACGCCCCGGCTTTTTGGTTCCATTCAGAATCTGGTATCCATAATTCCGCTGAATCTGGGCCTCACAGATCAATTGACTTAATGACATCCCCGCATCTTCCATCCGGTGTCCGATATACTCCGGAAATGTCGTATCTGAAGTCTCCTTCACGGTTATCTGTGCATATGCTTCCAGTTCCGATAATCCATCCATTGAATTTAATATTTTCATCAGTTCATCCGTCGTCTTTGGCTCCATCCTGCATTTCCTTCCCGTGCGATTTGTTACAGTTCATACTCCTGCGTCGCTGCTCTTCTTGCATATTATTGAAATTCATTATATTATTTTGTAAGAATAAAAGCAAGGTGACGCCATATGCAAGTAAGAGAAAAGTATCAATTATCATTATATCAGGATCTTGGACCTCTCGACGGAATGGACCAGATTCATCTGAAACGGCACAGTATCACAGGAATCATCTGTGTTGAAAAGCACATTCCTTCCGACCTTTCCCCGATCTATACCTATCTGAAAGAACATCCCGGCCCATATATTCCGGCAATCTACGAATGTATTGCTGCCGGGGATCAACTGCTCATCATAGAAGAATATATCCAGGGCAGAACTCTGGAAGCACGCATACAGGAACAGCTGATAAGCGAAAGTGAAACGGTCCGCATCATGATGGAACTATGTGAAGCATTGCAGACACTCCACAATGCAACTCCTCCCATCATCTGCCGCGATCTGAAAGCGGAAAATATCATGATCGATCAAAACGGTAATGTCAAAATCATCGATTTTAATATCGCCAGAACCTATCAGGACGGGAAAAAGAGAGATACAAAGCTGATGGGTACCGCCGAGTATGCTGCCCCGGAACAGTTTGGATTCTTTCAGACGGACAACCGGACCGACATCTACGCCCTTGGCATACTGGCCAATTATATGGTGACCGGAAAGTTTCCGGTGGAACAGATGATATCCGGTGCTCTTTCCGATATTGTAAAAAAATGTACCTGTCTGGATCCGAAAGAACGCTATCAATCCGTGGAAGAATTAATGTCTGATCTACAGGCACATTTTCCAGCATTACCTCAGACTTCTGAAAAAACACCTGTGACTCACAGCTTTGTCCCGCCCGGTTTTCGAAGTCATACTCCCTGGAAGATGATCCTCTCCGTCATCGGTTATCTTCTCATTACTGATATTGCATTTTCCGTGGAAATGACCTCCAACGGCAGACCTGTAACCGGAACTCTTCTGCGCCTTGAACAGGGTGTCATATGGATCTCCCAACTCATACTGGTGGGACTCATCTTTAATTACCGGGGCTTCCGGCACAGATTCCCTCTGGTCAGGAGTGACAGACCCGGGGTTCGAATCCTTGGATACATAATCGCAGAGTTCCTGTTATTGTTCCTTGCTGCAGCTATCTGTGCGTTGTTCGATCTTTCTCCATTGTAAGTGTATGCTGCCGGCATACCAATTCCTGTATCACATCCTGTAGAGTAAAAGGAGAATAACACCATCAATGCTCCTTTGCTGATGGAAATGGAGGAAAGGCTATGAATAACAACAAAAAAAAGACAGGAAAATTAAAATGGATCATCATTGGAATCGTCGTACTGATCATCATCGCTGTCGGAATGAGCGGCAATTCTGATAAAAGCTCATCCGAGAGCTCTGAAAGCACAAAATCCGACAGCAGTCAGACATCGGATACGGAAAAAGACACCCTTCCGGAAGTCATCGAAGAACACTATGAAATAGATCTGACTGCCGGAAACTATACAGCAGGCATCGATCTCCCGGTCGGCACTTACAATCTGACCGCCACCGCCGGATCCGGGAACGTTTCCTCATCCAATATGTACAACGGCGGCCTGAATGAGATCATGGGGTTGGAAAATGACGGGTACAATCAGCAGACCTTCAATGGTCTGAAGATGGAAGAAGGCGTCATATTATCTCTTGGCGGTGATGTGACGATCCATCTGGTCTCCGATAATGCAAGGACACAGGAAGTAACCCCCAGAAGTCCGTCCGAAGGATCGCCTGTAGATCTGCAGCCCGGCAATTATACCGCAGGAACAGATTTCCCTGCCGGTACTTACAACATCATCGCAACCGGACCTTCCGGAAACGTCTCTTCATCTAATATGTATGACGGAGGGCTGAACGAGATTATGGGAACGGATGGATTTGGGATTGCCCAGTACAACAATGCCCGCCTGGATGACAAAGTAACGCTGGAAATCTCCGGAACCAGCGTACAACTTGTACCGGTCGGCGAATAACCAATATAAGGGGCAGCGCATCTTTTCGATGCCTGCCCCGTAAAATTATCTCTTACTTTCTTGCATTTTTCACGCGTTCTTTCAGTTCTTCCAGAATCTCTTTATGCAGCCTTGACTCCATTCCCGGGAATGCCTTTACCAGACGCTCTCCGACTCTGGTGCGGTTCTCTGCCATCTCTTCATAACGAACACGCAGTTCTTCCATATGTGCTTTGATCTCTTCCATGCGGGCTTTCTGCTCTTCCATGCGGGCTTTCTGCTCTTCCATACGTTCCCGAATGCCTTCACGCAGTTCTTCCGCAACAGAATCCAGCTGTTCCTTCTTCTCTTCCTTGAACTCCATCGTATCCATCACATTTTCGTAGATATTCTCTCCCACCTTGTCGGATAGCTCTCGAAGCTCTGCTGCAATCTTTTCCATCGCTTCCAGACGCCGGTTCATCTTCAGGATACCGGATGCAGTCACATACAGATCCGCAAACAATCCAATTCCCAGAATGATAATCAGAATCATTCCGACTGTAACAGGGATGAAAGACAGCCCTTTATGTATCACCGGATGAATCAGTTTTACGATCATTACACATGCAACACCCCAGACCAGAGAAAAGCTCAGGCATACATATCCGCCTATGTTAAGAGGACGATTGGAATAGTCCCACCATTTATGATGGAAGATCTTATCCATAAGATATCCGGTAAATCCTTCGATCAATGTAACAAGTATCGTAGAGGACAGATATAATAAGAGCAGATGATCTTCCACCGGTGTCAGGAACTGCACCACGACACCGACTCCTATCCCATATACCGGACAGATCGGGCCATTTAAGAAGCCTCGATTGACAAATCTTCCCTGTTGAGTTGCCGCATAGCCGACTTCCGTACACCATCCCAGGAAACCATATACAAAAAAGTAAAGCGCAAAAAAATAAAACTGCATCTGTTAACACTCCTATACTTATTTCTATATTTAATAGTGTTATTATAATGGAAAACCTTTTATATCTCAACTTATAATCTCATATAAATCTAAAGATTTCCTTACGTCTTCGTGAACATTTTGTGATATCTCTTGAGTCTTTTGACTAAACATTATACAATAGGAAACGTTTCAACAAGGAGGGACAGACATGAGTATGAGTAAAACAAAAAGAATTCATATAAAACCGAAAAAAGAACCTGATATTTTTGACGATGACTTTGAAGTAATCTATGAAGGCGAGCTTCCTGATATTTCCATAGAAGAAGATGACTATCGGGATGTCCTTCGCGGTTTATCCGATATTGATGATACCGATTATATTCGAAAAAACGATTATGATAAATACGTTACCGAGGCACTTAAGCGCTCCGGAAAGAAAGAAAAAACTGACAGCAAACGTGGATGGAACCTGCATCTTCCTAACCTTGCAAAGCCGCTGGCAAGCATCGTGAAAGCAGGTGGGAAAGCATTGACCAGGACGGTTCAGCTGACGCTTCGTTCTGCAACTCTGATCCTGATTGCAATCATTACTTTTTTACTTAGCAAATGCTTCCTGGTTCACTCAAGTTCTCTTGGCAGCCTGGCTTCCATTGCCGAGACACAGGATCCCGTTATGATCTCTTATCTTCTGATTGCAGCAGCACTGATCCTTTATGAGGTCATCGCATTTTTTTCTGTTATATGCACAAGTAACAGACGCGACCACAAGGGCACACGCTATGACTGCGGACGCGGACTCATGAGCTTTATTGTTATATATGCAGGCTCTGCACTTGCATACATGTTCTCCGGCCTGATTCCGCAAAGTCCGGCTCCATTATACGGTATTGGAACAGCTCTTCAGGTCTATGGATCTCTCAATCATATTCTTTTGCCGCTTTGCATTGCCGGTGTAATCAGCTGCATCATCCGCAGGTTTGTGCGATAGCATCCTGCATAAAAGATGATCAAAACGAATCAGGGAATCCACACATCTGCGAATTCCCTGATTATCAGATCATATTCTTATTCTTCCTTCGACACCTCAACCGCCTCTTTTTCTGCCTGTTGCAGATAATCCGTACTCTTATTCTTCACCTGCGGTATAAAACGTTTCGCGAATTTTCCTTTTCCTCTGTTCTTAACATAAAAATATCCGATAATCGAAAATACCACCGCTCCGATAAAATTAACAAACAGATCCTTCATCGTATCCAGAAGACCGATATCCAGATATCCTCCAAGTCCAAGATCTTGCCCATTTACCGTTACACTCGTAATATTCCGGATCGAAGTCGGTGTATTTCCGCCGGTCGGATCCAGCATGACCGAAGAAATGCTGTTCAGGACCGTATCCTTCTGCATATCCAGTCCAAAGAACATATCCATACTACATTCAAAGAACTCCCACAGAACACCGATCGTCATAGAAAAACAAAAGGCAACAATTGCAAGAAACACCGGTGACAGCTGAAACGAAATCCGCTTGCTCCGATTCAGGATATCTGCCAGTGCAAACCCGATCGCAGCCATCAAAAAACCATTGATCGTATGAAGCACCGTATCCCAGAACGGAAACTTTATATAATAAGCCTGTATCTCCCCCAGAATCTCTGCTGCAAATATAAACAGCAGTATCGTAATCTCCAGTGCAGATGGCAGTTCTATCCTCAGGTTTACCTGGATAAAACTTGGAACAATAAATAACAATAATGTGAGCACACACAGGAATACATTCTCATAATTTTTGTTAAATATCTGAAGAACCATCATCAATATCACAAGTGCCCGAAGCACCATGTATACGATAAAAGAACTTCTGTGCTCCCGCATCTCCATCTTAATCGCACGTTTCATTATGTCTTTCTTCTTTTGAAATCTGCTCTTCATTCTATCTCCCTGTTACAATATAATGGTGATCTGTCTAGTTCAGGAAATTTTCAATGATTACCGCTTCTGCTTCTTCTTCTGTCATTCCCAGTGTACGAAGCTTTACCAGCTGCTCATCATTGATTCTTCCAATCGCAGCCTCATGGATGATTGCTGCATCCAGGTGTCTTGCATTAATCTCCGGAATCGAACTCACTTCTGCATGGTCCATAATAATGGAATCACACTGTACATGCGCATGACAGCTTGCATTGCCGATCGCCTTTGGATGAAATACCTGTCTGGATTCCCCCTTGGCAACGGATCTTGATACAATCTGCGCTGAGCTTCCGTCACCATTCAATTCGATGGCCATATTGGACCTGGCAGACTGCTTATCGTGTGTCATGAGCTTCTCAACCACATACAGCTTTGCACCTGCTGCCAGCTTAACTTCTGTCTCACGATGCGTAGAATCCACCCCTCTGATCTGAGCGGTATCCATAGTAAACACTGCACCTTCTTCCAGATAGATCTGTGTCACCGGATTCAATACTCTTGCCCCGGTACCTTCCCCTTCTCCGTAGTGTTTTTCTTCATAGCGCACATTCGCATTTTTCCCTACGTGAAATGCATGAATTCCATCGTGACGGCTTTCATTACATCCACTGTTATGAATTCCACATCCGGCAACGATCGTTACATCTGCACCTTCTTCTATATAAAAATCGTTATATACGACATCCGTCATTCCGGACGCATCAACCACAACCGGAATATGCACCTGTTCTCCGTTCGTCTTTCCGTCGATAAATATATCTATTCCGGACTTCTCCGTTTTCTTTTTAATCTTGACATGTTCACTGTCTCCATGACACAAAGCGATTCCATTGTGCCGCAGATTAAACGCGCCCGTCTGTTTAAAACCAGAGGCATCGATCTGACGCAGCACCTGTTCTGTAATTCTGTCTAAATCTGTCATTGTCTCACACCTCCTATATTCTGTCCAGGCAGGAATATCTCTCGCCCTTATCCATCAAGGTCGGCAAAATCTCATCCTTTGGCCCGATTGCACCGATATTTCCATCTTCAATCACCATGATCCGATCTGCCATCTGAATAATTCTCTCCTGATGGGAGATCAGAATCAGACTTTCTTCCTTCGCACCATGGATCTTTTCAAACTGCTGGATCAGCATAGAAAAGCTCCACAGATCAATTCCCGCTTCCGGCTCATCAAAAATACACAGCTTATGTTTCTTAGCCAGAACCGTTGCGATCTCCAGACGCTTCATCTCTCCTCCGGACAAGGTTCCGTCTACTTCACGATCAATATATTCTCTCGCACACAGTCCCACACTGCTAAGCATCTGGCAGCATTCTCCCTCCTCCAGAGAGCGTCCTGCAGCAAGAGACAGCAGTTTTTTCACAGTCATTCCCTTGAATCTTGGAGGCTGCTGAAAAGCAAATCCGATTCCTGCATTTGCTCTGTGATTGACATCGTAAGAGGTAATGTCTTCTCCGTCCAGAATGATCCTTCCTTCATCCGCTTCCTCAATTCCCATCAGAACTTTGGCAAGCGTAGACTTGCCGCCACCATTCGGTCCCGTGATCACCAGCATCTCGCCGTCTTTCACGTCAAAACTGATACCTTTCACAATACTTCTCTCTATTCCGTTTTCATTCACTTTGAATGTCAGATTCTTCACTTCAAGCATATCCGATATTCTCCTTTTCTCTTATGTTTACTTCTCACATACAGATACTCTACATTATAATCTGTTTTTAATATTCACGCAACCGGATATATGCGATATACAATAAATGATTGACAAT
This sequence comes from Dorea sp., assembly GCA_016295505.1. Lineage (GTDB taxonomy): Bacteria > Bacillota > Clostridia > Lachnospirales > Lachnospiraceae > Dorea_A. The sequence goes on along the minus strand of JAEDLC010000047.1, from coordinate 6,893 downwards.
TCGACTTTTTAATGGTAATCTAATAAAGCGTATTAAGACAATACGTTTTGCGGATGTGGCGGAATTGGCAGACGCGCCAGACTTAGGATCTGGTGCCCTCGGCGTGCAGGTTCAAGTCCTGTCATCCGCATAAAAGTCTTATCCTTACGGTCTTCAGGGGGATGGGGCTTTTTTTCTTTTCCGTAAAATGCACAAAAAAAATCCGGGGATTCTCCATCCACGGATTCATATTCAATGAGCGTGCGGGGATTCGAACCCCGGACAACTTGATTAAAAGTCAAGTGCTCTACCGACTGAGCTACACGCCCTTACCTGGGCTAGTTGGATTCGAACCAACGAATGCAGGAGTCAAAGTCCTGTGCCTTACCGCTTGGCGATAGCCCAATAAAAGAAAAAAAGGTGGGTAAAGGGACTCGAACCCTTGATATCCAGAACCACAATCTGGCGCGCTAACCAACTGCACCATACCCACCATATATATTACTTATCGAACTATCTTGTCCAACTAAGTACCACCTTATTCAATTGTGTGGTTCTAACGAGCCTGGGGGGATTCGAACCCTCGACCTACGGCTTAGAAGGCCGTTGCTCTATCCAGCTGAGCTACAGACTCATAAGACTAGCTCCTTAGAACTATCTATCTTAAAGCTTAAAGGCTTTAAGAAAGCGGGTGATGGGAATCGAACCCACGTATCCAGCTTGGAAGGCTGGTGTTCTACCATTGAACTACACCCGCATATCAGATCGGGGTGACAGGATTTGAACCTGCGACCTCCTGGTCCCAAACCAGGCGCTCTAGCCAAGCTGAGCCACACCCCGGTTTTAATTTTCATGTCACACTGTTCTTTTCCGTGGCACATGACTTATTATATCCGAACCCACTCAGCTTGTCAACAACTTTTTTTATAAATTTTTCTTTTTTGATTTTCCCCTATAAATACTCCTGGGATACCTCTACACGTCCCTGGTCATCAATATGCATTAACATATAGCTCGGCCGTCTCCCCTCCTGTCTCGGATAGGACATGCTTCCCGGATTCAGGATCAGCAGATTCTCATCTTTTCTGCATGATGGTCTGTGGGTATGCCCATACATTACAATGTCTGCATCCCTCTCTTTTGCTTCCTGTATCAGACGTTCCTCTCCCATAGACACATAATATGCATGCCCGTGGGTAATGAATATATGGTATCCCTCTACCATAAGCTCATCCTCTGCCGGTAAATCCGAAAAGAAATCATTATTTCCACGCACAAAATACGTCGGACATTCTGCGAGAGCGGCAATATAATCATCTCCGCCTTCTACGTCTCCCAGATGAATCAGCATATCAAACGGGCGTTCTTTTTCAATCGCCTTTTCCAGATTTCTGTGCTGCCTGTGTGTATCACTTACAATCAGTATTTTCATATGGACCTCACTTATTATTCACATTCTCTGCCTTCTTACTCAGGATGGCTCTCATTTTCCTTAATCCCTCTCCACGATGGCTCAGTTCATTTTTCTTTTCCGGAGACAGCTCGGCACTGGTGCAGCCATATTCCGGAAGGAAAAAGATCGGATCATAGCCAAATCCATTCTCTCCGATGATCTCGTATCCGATCCGCCCTTCCATAGTGCCACGCACAACTTCGTGCGAACCATCCGGAAATGCTGCTGCAATCGCACACACGAATCTCGCAGTTCTCTGCTCGTCTGGAACTCCCTCCAGGCGATCAATCAGTGCCTGATTCTTGATATCATAGGAAGTGTCTTCTCCCATATATCGAGCGGAATAGATTCCCGGCTCTTTATTCAGATAATCGATCTCCAGTCCGGAATCATCTGCCAGTACCACTGTATTCTGATATTCCGGCATCCGGGCTGCCGCCTTTGCGATCTCTGTTGCCTTGATCAGCGCATTCTCCTCAAAAGTTGTTCCATCCTCTACTACATCCGCATGGATTCCTGCCTCCTTCTGAGACAGAATCTCTACACCGAGATCACTTAGAATTGCTCTAATCTCTATCATCTTATTTTTATTTCCGGTTGCAAATATGATCTTTTCCATTATGGTACTTCCTTTCATTCTATCTGTCTGTTCTCTTCTGTTTCGGCGGACGTGGTCCGAGGAACTGATAGTAATACGTTTTCAGCATTCCATTATATATCTTGCGATTTTTATCTGCTTTTCTCCCAAAATACCTTTCTGCATCCTCATAAGAAGTAATCATGTACGCAGACCATGTATCCAGACGCTTAAAACTCTCTCCAAACGTTCCATACAGTTCCGGAAGATCTTTTTTATCTTCCAGTCTCTCTCCGTAAGGTGGATTTGTGATGATAAATCCATACTTTTTCGGATGACTCAGATCTTTGATATCACGCTCCTGAAAATGGATCAGATGATCTACTCCGGCTTCTCTTGCATTTCTCCTTGCGATCTTAATCACAGAGCCGTCAATATCATATCCCTGTATATCGGTATCGATCTGATCATCAATCAGATCATTCGCCTCATCTATCGTATCATACCATAACTTTTTCGGAATCAGATTCGTCCACGTCTCTGCCGTAAAGCTCCGATTCATCCCCGGTGCAATGTTTGCCGCCATCATGGCAGCTTCGATTGGAAATGTTCCGCTTCCGCAGAACGGATCTACCAGCACTCTGTCTCTGTGCCATGGAGTCAGCATGATGAGTGCCGCTGCCAGCGTCTCCGTGATCGGTGCCTTTCCCGCCACCTCACGATATCCTCTTTTGTGAAGAGACACACCGGATGCATCGATTCCAACCGTCACAATATCTTTTTTCAAGAACACTCTCACAGGATAAGAGGCACCATCTTCCGGAAACCACTTCATATGATAGTGTTCCTCCATCCTTCTCACCATTGCTTTTTTCATAATAGACTGAATGTCTGAAGGACTGAACAGCTTGCTCTTGACGGAAGCAGCCTTGGCAACCCAGAATTTCCCGTCTTTCGGAATAAACTCTTCCCACGGAAGTGCTCTGGTCTTCTCAAACAATTCGTCAAATGTCTCTGCCCGAAAATCTCCTACTTTCCACAGGATTCTCTCCGCCGTCCTCAAAAATACATTTGCACGACAGACAGCTTCTGCATCTCCGTAAAATGTAACTCTTCCATCTTCCACTTCCGATATCTCATATCCCAGATCCTGTATTTCCCTTTTCAACACCGCCTCCAGGCCAAAATGACACGGCGCGATCAATTCTGTTTTTTTCATTCTGTTCTCCATATGTACTTTCGTTTTTGCTATCTTTACTTATATCATAATATTGCCGACAGCGCAAGGGACATGCCTGTCTGCATGTCCCTGCACTCCTGTCGCCGTCTTAATAATGATTACTTTCGTTGCCTGTGTTATATGAATTTTTGTTGGTTGAACTCTGAGATGCATTCTTATTGGATGCATTTCTGTTTGTTGAATTCTGAGATGCATTCTTATTGGATGCATTTCTGTTCGTTGAGTTCATGTCAGATGTGTTTCTGTCAGATGCATTTCTACCGGATGCATTCTGGCTGTTGTTAGATGAACTATAATTCTTAGCCATATCAATTCCTCCTAATCAATTTTGTTACAAGACATATTCTGTCCTGTTTCGGAATTTTTATGTGCTGTTTTCCACAAAAACAAAAAAACAAATATATTAAGTTTTTTTTAATATTTTTCTTGCTTTTTATTTTCTGCTATATTATACTAAATCATGTAGAAAGAAAACTTTCTACAACCCCTTATTAATTATTTATACTCCCCTCAAAAGATCGATGGCTCCCCCATCGATCTTTTTTTGCACTATAATCCCGTTTCCGGCTACTTCATCCTTCATCGTCGTCTGTTCAGTACACGAATTACGACCCAGATTACGATCAACACAGGAATCAAAGGCATGAGAAGACTGAGCAGTCCTCCAATGACGGCCCCGATCACCAGAACTACTCCGATCACACCCAGTATGAGCAGCAGCTTCTTCCACCAGCTGTCTATTCCAAATACATGTACAGCTGTATTCCGATTCCATGTATGATCCGCCTGACGCTCCGGTTCATAACTGTCATATGTTTCTTTTGCATTCCCTTTGATCTCTTCTGAAGCAATGATGTTCCTGGCAATTGCCCATGGATCGCCCAGTTCGCGAATAACTTCCGCTTCACTTCTGCCTTTTCCAATCTCTTCATTAATATAATTATGATAATAATTCACATGCTCCTGAACGACAGCACCCGGCAGATCGTTGCCTAACGCTTTTTTCAGTTTGTCCAGAAATACTATTTTCGTCATGAATTTCCTCCTGATATAAAAGATCCCGAACTTAGAATAGCATATTCACATAACCATTCCAAGTCCGGGGTTCTTAAATTTTTCTAATGTATTTCTTAACAGACTATACTTCGAACATCAGATCTCCATAAGAAGGCATTGGCCATGCTTCCTTATCTACGATCATCTCAAGCTTATCTACCGGAGCACGAAGAGCTTCCATTGCAGGCACTACATCAAAGTGATAGAATTTTGCCTGATCTTCTCCCTCTTCCATCTCTGCTGCCTTATCTGTGATCACGATCAGTTCTTCCAGTGCTTTCTTAGTCTCAGCAAGAAGTCCGGAGATCTCTGTGAGCAGCTCTGCCTGTACGGACGCGTCTGCACCTGCCTGTTTTACAACTACAACGGTATCTGCAAGAGATTTCGTATACTTGATTACAGCCGGAATGATCTGCTTGCTTGCCATATCGATCATAGTACGCGCCTCAATATTGATTGCCTTAGAATAGTTCTCGTACTTGATCTCTGCACGGGACTCAAGCTCAGCTCTTGTAAATACTTTGAATTTTTCAAACATGGATACAGTCTTTTCTGTTGTAAGCGCAGGAATTGCCTCAACCATGGATTTGATATTCGGAAGTCCACGTCTTTCAGCTTCTTCTACCCATTCATCAGAATATCCATTACCGTTAAATACCACACGCTGATGATCTGTCGCATACTTTTTGATCAGATCATGCACTGCAGCATCAAAATCTTCTGCATTTTCCAGTACATCACATGCTTCTGCAAATGCTTCTGCAACGATGGTATTCAATACAACGTTTGGTCCTGCAACAGAATCACGGGAGCCTACCATACGGAATTCAAATTTATTACCTGTAAATGCGAACGGTGATGTTCTGTTTCGGTCTGTCGCATCTTTTGCAAGATCCGGAAGAGTGCTTACACCTGTTTCCAGCTTGCCGCCCTTCAGACTGTGTGTAGCTGAACCGGTGCTGATCAGCTGATCCAGCACATCCTCCAGCTGCTCGCCAAGGAATACAGAGATGATTGCCGGTGGTGCTTCATTTGCTCCCAGTCTGTGATCATTTCCTGGATCTGCTGCGGATTCACGAAGAAGGTCTGCATGTTCATCCACTGCCTTCAGGATACAGGTAAGTACCAGAAGGAACTGAACGTTCTCATGAGGCGTCTTGCCCGGATCAAGCAGATTCTTTCCATCATCTGTAGTCAGAGACCAGTTATCATGTTTACCGGAACCATTGACTCCTGCAAACGGTTTCTCATGAAGCAGGCATTTCATACCATGCTTGCATGCAACTCTCTTTAATGTCTGCATTACCAGATGGTTGTGGTCTACAGCTACGTTTGCTTCTGCATAGATCGGAGCAAGCTCGTGCTGAGCCGGTGCCACTTCGTTATGCTGTGTCTTGGCAGATACTCCGACTTTCCAGAGTTCTTCATTAACATCCTTCATAAATCCGGCGATTCTCTGACGAATCGTTCCAAAATAATGATCATCTAATTCCTGTCCCTTTGGAGGCATTGCACCAAACAATGTACGACCGGTATAAATCAGGTCCTTTCTCTGTAAAAATTTCTCAGCATCTACAAGGAAATATTCCTGCTCTGGTCCTACAGAAGGAGTAACTTTCTTAGATGTTGTATTTCCAAACAGACGGATCAGTCTCAGAGACTGCTCATTGATTGCCTGCATGGAACGAAGAAGAGGAGTTTTCTGGTCAAGTGCCTCACCCTTATAAGAGCAAAAGGCTGTTGGAATACAAAGCGTTGCACCTGCTGCATCATGTCTTACAAATGCAGGAGAGGTACAATCCCATGCTGTATATCCTCTTGCTTCAAACGTTGCACGGAGTCCTCCGGATGGGAAGGATGATGCATCCGGCTCTCCTTTGATCAGTTCCTTTCCGGAAAAGCTCATCAATACTTTTCCACTTGGAAGTGGAGCGGAGATAAAAGAATCATGCTTCTCAGCAGTCACTCCGGTAAGAGGCTGGAACCAGTGAGTATAATGCGTAGCCCCTTTCTCAATTGCCCATTCTTTCATCTCGTGTGCAATTACATCTGCTGTGGCAAGGTCTAACTCCTTACCTTCTTCAATGGTTTTTTTCAGATCTTTGTAGACTTTTTTAGGAAGACGCTCCTGCATCACAGTGTCATTAAATACGTCCTCGCCAAAAATATCGGCTACATTAAATGCTTCACTCATGTCTCCTCGTTTCCTTTCTTATTATGTATTATAGAATGTTATTCTTCCGCATGACCATGAAGAATAACTGGAAAAAGGCACTCCAACCTTCGCTGGAACGCCTTTGTTCTTTCTATGCCAGTTAGTATAACTCAAACGGTTTAAAAAGGCAAGTGAATTTTTTCACTAATTATTCAGCTTTTCCAACAGAACCGAATAATTCCATCTTCGTTTTAACTGTTTCTTTGATTGCTTCAAATCCTGGTTTCAGTAATTTACGAGGATCATATCCTTTTCCTTCCAGGTCTTTTCCAGCTTCTACATACTTACGTGTAGCATCTGCAAAAGCCAGCTGGCACTCTGTATTAACATTGATTTTTGCAACTCCAAGATCGATTGCTTTCTTGATCATATC
>JAEDLC010000046.1 GCA_016295505.1 Dorea sp. | reverse complement strand
CAGGTAGATACAGCAGGTGTAGCGGGATTCGATTATGTGGCTCTTGGTCATCTTCATGGAGCACAGAAGGTGGGGAGTGAGAAGATCCGTTACTGTGGGACGCCCCTTAAGTATTCGGTCAGTGAATGTGGACATCATAAAACCCTGACTGTGGTGACACTGAAATCCAAGGAGGATGTGCTTCAGATCGAAGAACTGCCGCTTCATCCGATCCGCGATGTCAGAAAAAAGACGGGAACACTGGAAGAGATTCTTGCCGGGGCGAGGGAGGAAGAGAGAGAAGATTATGTCAGCATTACCCTGACAGACGAGATAGATCCCTATAAACCAAGGGAGCAGTTGGAACGGGTATATTCACATGTTCTTGAGATCCGTGTGGATAACCAGAGAACAAGGAAAAAGCTCGAGGAGACAGAAGAAGAGCCTGAAGTGAAGGATCCATTTTCTGCTTTTGAGGATTTTTATCGTGAAATGCAGGGAAAGGATATGTCGGAGGAAGAAAAGAAGGTTATGGAACAGATCTTTGATGAGGTGAAAGGAGAGTAGAGGTTGAAGCCTGTTAGATTAGTGATGTCAGCATTTGGCTCCTATGCCGGAAAAGAAGAGATTGACTTTTCGAGAATGCAGAATGGTCTTTTTCTGATCACCGGGGATACCGGCTCCGGAAAAACGACAATTTTCGATGCAATTACATACGCACTGTATGACAGAACCAGCGGAGGCAACCGTGATGGAAATATGATGAGAAGCCAGTATGCGCGGGAAGATACAGATACGTATGTCATCTATACATTTTTATATCAGGGACAGGAATATACGATTCGCAGGAATCCGGAATATCTTCGTCTTGGAAAACGAAAATATGCAGACGGTTCCCCAAGATATGTAAGAGAAGCTTCCAAGGTGGAACTGTTTCTTCCGGATGGCAGCGTATACCGGGGAAAAAAGAGAGAGACAGATCAGAAGATTGTGGAGATCATGGGGCTGGATGCCGTGCAGTTTACACAGATTGCGATGATTGCCCAGGGAGATTTCCTGAAGCTTCTGCTTGCAGAGTCAAAAGAGCGGAAAAAGATATTTTCCAGAATCTTTCAGACCGGCATCTGTTATCGGGTTCAGGAAGAACTGAAAAGAAATGCCGGACAGTTATACCGGAGTCTGGAAGAGAATCTGGACAGAGTAAAGACGGAAATGAAACGAGTAGAATGGGAAGCGTGTTCACAAGAGCAAAAAAACAGGTGGTCTTTACTTTTGCAGGAGGATATTCCAGTCAAAGAGGAGATACTGGAAGAACTGAAAGGAATTATAAAAGAGTATGACAGTATTGAAAAGCTGAGAAAAAAAGAGATGGATACCATTCAGAACGATCTGGATATCCAGCGGGAAAAGCGCAGGGAAGCGGAGCTTGTCAATGCAATGTTTGATTCCTATGAGACCGTCTGTGAACAGGAATTGAGGTGGAGGCAGAGGCGGGAAGAGTTCCTTCAGATGGAAGGATACCTGGAACTTGCGAAAAAAGCAGAAAAGGTATGGACAGCTGAGGCAGAGTATCTGCGAAGCAGGGAGCAGAAGGAGCAGATTACAGAAGAACTGAATAGTCTGAAGACAAGGATGGAAGCTGTGAAAAAAGAGATAGGAGTGCTTCAGGCAGAGAAGGAGAAAAAGGAGCAGGAATATCGGGCAGCAGATGAAACATACAAAGGTCGTATCATCCGATTAAAAGATATTCTCCCCGGATATGAGAAGGCAGAAAAAGTACATGAGAGTATCCGGAAATTACAGAAGAAGCAAGAACAGTGTCTGCAGCTGATCCGCCAGGGGGAAGAACGGCTGAAAACATGTGAGCAGAAAAGAAAGCAGGCAGAGCAGGATCTGGAAGCCTATCAGGAGAGCAGATTTCTTGTGGATCGTCTGAAGATTAAGAAAGAGCAGCTGGATGATCTGATACAGGAAGTGAAGGAACTGATTCGATGGAAAGAAAGGCTTTGTCTCCTCGAAAAAGAGTGTAAGGATAAGAAAGAAAAGGCTGACCGGGGACTTTGCGAGTATCGGAATGCTGCGGCAAGGTATGAGGAAATCTATCAGTCATTTCTGGATGAACAGGCCGGGATCCTTGCACTGGAGCTTCGGGAGGGAGTGCCGTGTCCGGTCTGCGGATCCACGGATCACCCGAAGAAATGTATCCTGAAAGAGGGTGCGCCATCACAAAAAGAAGTAGAAGCGGCAAAAGAAAGGCGTAACCAGGCAGAAAAAGTAAGAGATGCTGACGCTTATGATTTCCGGGAATCTATCCTAAGATACCAGGCTCAAAAGGAAGCTTATGAAAAGGCGTATGTGAAGGTGTGTGGGAAGGAACCGGAAGCAGAAAGTACGGAAGCGGATGGTCTGCCGGGACGCCGGGAAGAGGAACTGAAAAAAGAGATACAGACAGTTTCGCGAAAGCTTCAGCAGGCAGATCGAGAGGCAGCTCTTTGGAAACGGGCAGAACAGGATCAGAAGATCCTGCGCCGTGAAGAGGAGCAGCAGAAAGAAGCATGGGGAGAGAAAAAAGAACATCTCGCAGAGATCCAGACGAATATCCGTGTCATGGAAGCTGAGGAGAATGCATGGAATGAACGTCTCCCATATCCGCAGAAGGAACAGGCCGTACGGGCAGTAAAAGAGATGGAGACATGTCTGGATACAGCAAGAAGAACTTATGAAAAAGCAGAGCAGAAACTTCGGCAGATGACAGAAGATCTTCGACAGACAGAGGGAAAACGGGACAACAAAGAAATGACGCTTACGCAGTGTGTGGAGTCGGAAGAACACTGGAAATCCGAATATACGAAGTTGCTGTCTGAACAGGGATTTGCCAATGAAGAGCAGTATCGCACAAGCCGGATGGAATCGGATCAGATGGAGAATGTGGAACGAAACATCCAGGAATATCAGATACAGGGAAGAGAACTCGCCGGGAAGAAAAAGATTCTGGAAGAGCAGCTGAAAGACAAGCAAAGAAGAGATCTGGAATCCATGAAAAGCAGCCTGGATATGCTGGAGGAACAGACCCGTGGGCTTCGGGAAGCGTATATGCAGCTTTATACGGTCAATCAGAAAAACCGGGAAGCAAGAGAGCATCTGAAGAAGTACTTTGAGATGAATGGAGAAATGCAAAGAAGGTATGAGATGATCGGGAATCTGAGCAGGACGGCAAACGGCAGCCTGAGCGGCAGTGCAAAACTGGACTTTGAAACTTATGTTCAGAGGCAGTATTTTCGTCAGATCATTCATGCGGCTAACCGGAGGCTGGTACAGATGACGGGAGGAGAATTCATTCTTCAATGCAGGGATGTAAAGAGCCTTGGAAGTCAGGGACAGGCAGGGCTGGATCTGGATGTGTACCATATGGCCAGCGATTCCGTGCGGGATGTGAAGACGCTGTCCGGCGGAGAGTCATTCATGGCATCCCTTTCCATGGCACTGGGGCTGTCTGATATTGTTCAGAGTACAGCGGGAGCGATCCGTCTGGATACCATGTTCATTGATGAGGGATTTGGCTCACTGGATGATGCATCGAGAGAGCAGGCGATCCGTATATTGAACGATCTGGCGGGCGGTGACAGACTGATCGGTATCATTTCCCATGTAAATGAATTGAAAGAACAGATCGATTGTCAGCTTACAGTCAAAAAGACGGAAAAAGGAAGCAAAGTACAGTGGTCGGATGAAAGGAGAAAATAAAGATGAAATATGATTATCTGATAGTAGGAGCTGGATTATTCGGGGCAATCTATGCACACGAGGCAGTCAGACGGGGAAAGAAGGTTCTGGTGATCGATAAAAGATCTCATGTGGGAGGAAATATCTATACGAAAGAAGTTGAGGGAATACAGGTGCATGAGTATGGCGCCCATATCTTCCATACATCGGATCAGGAAGTGTGGGATTATGTGCAGCAGTTTGCGCAGTTTAACCGCTATACAAACAGTCCGGTTGCCAGATATAAGGATGAACTATACAATCTGCCTTTCAACATGAACACGTTCAGTAAGATGTGGGGAATCAAGACTCCTGCGGAAGCAAAAGCAATCATAGAACAGCAGATCCGTGAAGCAGGAATTGAAGAGCCAAAAAATCTCGAAGAACAGGCACTTTCTCTGGTTGGAAAAGATATCTATGAAAAACTGGTAAAAGGATATACTGAAAAGCAGTGGGGGAAACGGGCAACAGAACTTCCAAGTTTTATCATCCGCAGACTTCCTGTAAGGTTTGTCTATGACAATAATTATTTTAATGATAAATATCAGGGAATTCCGATCGGCGGGTATACGCAGATGATAGAAAAGATGCTCGAAGGAGCAGAAGTACGTCTGGAGACAGATTATTTTGCACAGCGAAAGGAGCTGGAGCAGGAGGCTGAGTATATTGTGTTCACAGGTATGATCGATGAATACTATGATTACTGCTACGGAGAGCTGGAGTATCGAAGCCTGCGTTTTGAGACAGAAGTGCTGGATGAAGAGAACTATCAGGGAAATGCGGTTGTGAATTATACAGAATATGAGGTTCCATATACGCGTATCATTGAACATAAGCATTTTGAATATGGTTGCCAGGGAGGCTATGGCAATACAGAGACAACGGTAAATCCAAAGACGGTAATCACTAGGGAATATCCTGCGGCATGGAGCAGAGGATGTGAGCCTTATTATCCAATGAATGATGAAAAGAATAATGCATTATATCAGAAATACCTGGCACTGGCTGAAAAGGAAACTCGTGTGATCTTTGGAGGACGACTGGGAATGTACCGGTATTATGATATGCATCAGATTGTCGCGGAAGCGTTAAAATGTGTGAAGAAGATGATGGATCGGATATAATAAAAAGGGATGGCTGCAAATATTTTGCAATCATCCCTTTTAAATCGTTATTTTTCTTATAAAGTCTCAGTCCGGTGTTCGTCCTGGTATTGCAGAGCAGCTTCTATGAATCCTCTGAATAACGGATGTGGTCTGTTTGGTCTTGACTTCAGTTCCGGATGTGCCTGTGTTGCAATATACCATGGGTGTTCCGGTAACTCAATCATTTCTACGATTCTGCCATCCGGAGAAAGACCGGAGAGCTTCATTCCGTGAGAGGTCAGATCATCGCGGTAGTCATTGTTGACTTCATAGCGGTGACGATGACGTTCGCTGATATTTTCCTTTTTATACAGTGCATATGCCTTTGAAGTCTGATCAAGAACACATGGATATGCACCTAATCTTAAAGTTCCGCCGATATCTTCAATTCCAATCTGCTCCGGCATGATGTGGATGACCGGATGAGTGGTATTCGGATCAAGTTCTGCACTGTGTGCATCATTAAAGCCAATGACATTTCTTGCGAATTCCACAATGGCGAGCTGCATACCGAGACAGAGACCAAGGAACGGTATCTTGTGTGTACGGGCATACTTGATCGCCTCAAGTTTTCCTTCGATTCCGCGATTCCCAAAACCGCCTGGAACCAGGATACCGCTTACATCTCCAAGAAGCTCATCGACATTATCGGCAGTTACCGTCTCAGAATCGATCCATTTGATATTCACGGTCGCGCGACTGAAGATACCGCCGTGTTTTAATGCCTCTACAACGCTGATGTAAGCATCATGAAGCTGAATATATTTGCCGACCAGAGCGACAGTGACTTCTGTATTCGGATTTTTCAGAAAATCTACCATTTCCTGCCAGTCCTTTAAATCCGGTTCCGGGCAGTCCAGATGGAGACATTCACATACAACTCCGGCGAGATTTTCTTCTTCCATTGCAAGTGGTGCTTCATAAAGATATTCCACATCCAGATTCTGAAGTACATGGTTGGATGGCACATTACAGAAAAGCGCAATCTTATCTTTAATTCCAACATTCAGAGGATGTTCAGAACGGCAGACCAGAATATCCGGCTGGATACCCATTCCCTGAAGATCTTTTACACTTGCCTGGGTAGGCTTGGTCTTCATCTCCTGAGAAGCTTTCAGGTAAGGAATCAGGGTGACATGAATCAGGATTACATTCTCGCGTCCTTTTTCATGCTGGAACTGACGAATTGCTTCCAGGAAAGGCTGACTTTCAATGTCACCTACCGTACCACCGACTTCTATAATGGCAATTTCTGTATTCTCGGCAGCAGGATTACGATAGAAACGGGACTTGATTTCATTGGTGATGTGTGGGATTACCTGAACGGTTCCTCCACCGAAGTCTCCGCGGCGTTCCTTCTGTAGAACGGACCAGTAGATCTTACCGGTTGTTACATTTGAATTTTTGCTCAGACTTTCATCGATAAATCTTTCATAATGTCCAAGATCAAGATCTGTCTCAGCACCGTCATCGGTTACAAATACTTCACCGTGCTGTACGGGATTCATGGTTCCCGGGTCAATGTTGATATAAGGATCGAATTTCTGCATGGTCACAGTGTAACCACGTGCTTTAAGCAGACGTCCGAGAGACGCAGCTGTGATTCCTTTACCCAATCCGGATACGACACCGCCTGTAACGAATACATATTTTACTGCCATAATTTCCTCCTTAAGTTGAATGTGTTGATTCGAGCATTTGTTGTTAAAAAAAATACTTTAGAATTATACACCCTTTTCGGCGAAAAATACAGAGTTTTTTTCGTATCTGGCTTCAAAAGTTGCCTGAATCGAAAGTTTTTTGAATTGCTTCATATCTACAGAGCCTACCATGACAGAAGTATGTGCCTGACAGCCTTGTAATTTGGGAAGCTGTTCCAGTGCAAGCTGTGCAGGCTTGCTGGAAGCGGCGCTGACAGACAAGGCAATCAGAACTTCATCCATGTGCAGGCGCGGATTTCTACTTCCCAGATACTGGGTCTTAAGTTTCTGGATCGGTTCGATTGCTTCCGGAGAGATGACATGGCAGGTATGATCGATTCCGGCCAATTCCTTTAAAGCGTTCAAAAGAAGAGCCGCACAGGCGCCCAGAAGATCAGACGTCTTTCCGGTAATGATCCTTCCGTCGTGAAGCTGAAGAGCTGCGGCAGGTCCGCCAGTCTCCTTAGCATATGCAAGTGCAGCATCAACGACCGGACGGTCATGAACGGTGATGTCAGCCTGGTTCATCAGCATTTCCAGTTTGTAAGTTTCTTCTTCAGAACATGCACCGATCAGAAGACGTCTTCTGGAATCGTAATATCTCCGTATGATTTCCTGACGGGAAGCTTCCCGGCATACTTCGTCGTCACAGATACAGTTTCCGGCCATATTAACGCCCATATCTGTTGGCGACTTATACGGGCTGTCTCCGTAGATACGCTGGAACATGGCTTTGAGGACAGGGAAGATCTCAACATCCCGGTTATAGTTGACTGTGGTTGCTCCATAGGCTTCCAGATGGAACGGATCAATCATGTTGATGTCATTCAGATCTGCCGTTGCTGCTTCGTATGCAAGATTGACAGGATGCTTTAACGGAATGTTCCAGATCGGGAATGTTTCAAACTTGGCATATCCTGCATTGATCCCCCGCTTGTGTTCATGATAAAGCTGTGACAGACATACAGCCATCTTGCCGCTTCCTGGGCCGGGAGCTGTAATGACGACCAGTGGACGGGTTGTCCTGATGTAATCGTTTTTTCCGTATCCGTCATCACTTACAATATAAGGAACATTCGTAGGATATCCGGGGATTACATAGTGGCGGTATACAGTGATTCCCAGTTTTTCCAGACGATTTTTAAACAGATCGGCACTTTCCTGACCGCTGTATTTGGTGATTACGACACTGCCGACATAAAGACCGAGCTCCTGGTAGATATTCATGAGGCGAAGAACATCGGAATCATAGGTGATTCCGAGATCTCCGCGTATTTTATTTTTTTCGATGTCTTCTGCACTGATTACGATTACAATTTCAGCCTGATCGGACAGCTCTTTTAACATTCTGAGCTTACTGTCGGGCTGAAATCCCGGAAGAACTCTGGAAGCATGATAATCATCAAACAGCTTGCCTCCGAATTCCAGATATAACTTATTGCCAAATTGTTCAATGCGTTCTCTGATGTGAGAAGACTGCATCTTAAGGTATTTTTCGTTATCAAATCCAATTTTCATAAGTCTCATTCCCTCTGCTTTGTCAACGTAATATTCATAAAATGCATATATGGAAGTATAAGCATTTTCACATCAAGTATACTACAATAAGAAGGAAGTTTACAATCTTTTCATAATGTTTTTATTGATTTCTAAAGGTGCTGTCCTTATAATAAAATGGAGTACAGGAGGATGAAAATGGACAACCAGAATAATAAAAATAATGACAACAAAAACAATAAACAGGGGATCTCGTTTATTCTATTAGTTACTGTAATTGCTTCCATACTGGTTCTTGCACTGTTTCAGTTTCAGGGAACAACTTCTGCAACGGAGATTTCCTACAATGAGTTTCTGGATAAAGTAGACAAAGGTGAGGTTGAAAAGGTAGTAATCCAGAATGATAAAATTGTGATTACTGAGAAAAAAAGTAAAGACAGCGGAGTGGAAAAGGAATATTATACCGGAGTAGTAAGAGATGATACACTGTCTGAACGTCTCTATGAGGCAGGTGTTGAGTATGAGCAGGAGATACCGGATACGACGTCTAGTATCATTGCCGAGGTGATCTTCACATTTCTTCCGATTGCGTTCCTGGTAGGAATGATTGTCTGGATGACAAGAAAGATGGCCAAGGGCGGAGGTATGATGGGCATAGGAAAAAGCAATGCCAAGATGTACGTGGAGAAGCAGACTGGTGTAACATTCAAAGATGTTGCGGGACAGGATGAAGCGAAGGAATCTCTGCAGGAAGTGGTTGATTTCCTGCATAATCCCGGAAAATATACCAGCGTCGGAGCGAAGCTGCCCAAGGGTGCACTTCTTGTAGGTCCTCCGGGAACAGGTAAGACACTGCTTGCCAAAGCGGTGGCAGGAGAGGCAAAGGTACCATTCTTTTCATTGAGTGGATCTGCATTTGTAGAAATGTATGTTGGTGTTGGTGCATCCAGAGTGCGTGATCTGTTCAAACAGGCACAGCAGATGGCACCTTGTATTATATTTATCGATGAGATCGATGCAATCGGTAAAAGCCGTGATAATCAGCTGGGAAGCAATGATGAGCGTGAACAGACTTTGAACCAGCTGCTTGCAGAGATGGATGGATTTGAAAGCAATAAAGGTCTGGTACTTCTGGCAGCGACCAACCGTCCGGAGATCCTGGATCCTGCACTGCTCCGACCGGGACGTTTTGACCGTCGGATCATTGTCGAAAAACCGGATCTGAAAGGAAGAGTGGATGTATTAAAAGTGCATTCCAAAGATGTCAGAATGGATGAGACTGTGAATCTGGAAGAGATTGCACTTGCAACTTCCGGAGCTGTGGGTTCTGATCTTGCCAATATGATCAATGAGGCTGCAATCAATGCCGTAAAACATGGAAGACATGCGGTATCACAGTCAGATCTGTTTGAGGCAGTCGAGGTCGTTCTGGTAGGTAAGGAAAAGAAAGACCGCATTATGAGTCAGGAAGAGAGAAAGATCGTATCCTACCATGAAGTGGGGCATGCGCTTGTCAGTGCTCTTCAGAAAGATTCCGAGCCGGTGCAGAAGATTACGATCGTTCCGCGTACGATGGGAGCACTGGGATATGTCATGCAGACACCGGAAGAAGAGAAATTCCTGAACACAAAGAAAGAGCTGGAAGCTATGCTGGTCGGCCTGCTTGCAGGTCGTGCTGCAGAAGAAGTTGTGTTTGATACCGTTACCACAGGCGCATCCAATGATATTGAAAAAGCGACGAATGTTGCAAGGGCCATGATCACGCAGTATGGTATGAGTGAAAAGTTCGGACTGATCGGACTGGAATCAATTCAGAACAGATATCTGGACGGAAGGCCGGTAAGCAATTGTGGACAGGAAACAGCTTCTGAGATCGATCAGGAAGTGATGAAGATGCTGAAGGAGGCGTATGAAGAGGCAAAACGGCTTCTGACAGAGCATCGAAGATCCCTGGATGAGATCGCAGATTTCCTGATTGAGAAGGAGACCATAACCGGAAAAGAGTTTATGGAAATCTTTCATAAGGTGGAAGGAATTGATCCGGATGCACCGAAGAAAGAAGAAGTAAGAATCGGCATGAATCCGGTGGAAGGTGATAATTTTGTGATGAAGCAGACAGAGACATCACCGGAGATACCATCTGAGCCGGAACCTTTGGTTCCGGAAGAGAAAGAGCCGGAATCTTCCGAAATGGAAGAAGAATAGCAGAGAACAGAGAGGGAGAAGCGGACAAAAAACAGTGCGGCTTCTCCTTTTTTATCCCGGATTTCTTGCAAAAGGCGGGAAGGAAAAGAAAAACTGTGAGGGGAGACATATGAACAGTACATTTGATATACAGGAAGAGTTAAAAAAGCTGCCGGGAAAACCGGGCGTATATATCATGCATGATGAGAAGGACGCGATCATCTATGTGGGAAAAGCGATCAGTCTGAAGAACCGTGTAAGACAGTATTTTCAAAGCAGCCGAAATAAGGGTGTTAAGATAGAACAGATGGTAACTCATATCAGCCGCTTTGAGTATATTGTGACAGACTCAGAGCTGGAGGCGCTGGTACTGGAATGTAATCTGATCAAAGAACATCGGCCAAAATACAATACGATGCTGATGGATGATAAGACATATCCTTTTATCAAAGTGACAGTGGAGGAAGCTTATCCCCGTGTGATGATGGCGAGAAGAATGGTAAAGGATAAAGCAAAATATTTCGGTCCATACACGAGTGCGGGAGCTGTGAAGGATACGATAGAACTGATCCGGAAACTATACCACATCAGAAGCTGTAACCGGAATCTTCCAAAGGATATCGGAAAGGAAAGACCCTGCCTGAATTATCACATTCATCAGTGTGAAGCACCCTGCCAGGGATATATATCCAGAGAAACATACAGAGAATCGATACAGGAGGTTCTGCATTTTCTGAATGGAAATTATGATCCGATTCTGAAAGAACTGGAGGATAAGATGCAGGCAGCGTCAGAGGCTCTGGAATTCGAAAAGGCGATTGAATATCGGGAATTGCTGTCCAGTGTGCAGCAGATCGCACAGAAGCAGAAGATTACGGATACAGCCGGAGATGACAGGGATATTCTTGCCGCTGCACTGGAAGAGGAAGATGCGGTGGTACAGGTGTTTTTTATCCGGGGAGGACGTCTGATCGGCAGGGATCATTTTTATCTGAAGGTTGCGAAAGAAGACACTTCAGGGGAGATTCTGTCAAGCTTTGTGAAACAGTTTTATGCCGGAACTCCTTATATACCGGCGGAACTGATGCTTCCGGAGGAGATTGAAGATCAGGAGCTGGTGGAAGAGTGGCTGACGAAAAAGAGAGGACATCGTGTTCATCTGAAAGTGCCTAAGAAAGGGACAAAAGAAAAGCTGGTGGAACTTGCACAGAAGAATGCACAGATGGTACTGAAAAATGACAAAGAACGCTTAAAAAGAGAAGAGGGAAGAACCATCGGGGCAGTCAGGGAACTGGAGAAGATACTTGGACTTCAGGGAATCGTCAGGATGGAGGCGTACGACATCTCGAATACGAGCGGTTTTAATTCTGTTGGTTCCATGGTTGTATATGAGAAAGGAAGGCCGAAACGCAACGATTATCGTAAATTCAGGATAAAAAATGTACAGGGTCCGGACGACTATGCGAGCATGGAAGAAGTGCTTACGAGAAGATTTGAGCATGGGCTTCTGGAGAGAGAGGAAAAAGGAGAAGGAGGCTTCAGTTCATTTCCGGATCTGATCCTGATGGACGGAGGAAAAGGGCAGGTTAACATCGCACTGCAGGTTCTGGATAAGCTGCATCTGAACATTCCTGTGTGCGGAATGGTGAAGGATGATAACCACAGGACCAGAGGGTTATATTATCAGAATCAGGAACTTCCGATTGATCGAAATTCAGAATGCTTCCGGCTGATCACAAGGATACAGGACGAAGCACATCGATTTGCAATTACTTTTCACAGGCAGCTTCGCAGCAAAGGACAGGTACATTCGATCCTTGACGATATTCCCGGAATCGGACCGGCCAGAAGAAAGGATCTGATGAGGAATTTTGAAAATATAGAGGCGATCAGAAATGCTACGGTAGAGGAATTGAAAGAACTGCCTTCTATGAATGAAAAATCCGCACAGGAAGTATATAAATTTTTTCACTAATGTTCTTCAGTGTGTTATAATTACAACAGGTGAATTTCAATTGCTTCCTGATGTGTGAATTGTCTGCAGGAGGTGTTTGAGAAGAATATAAAGTGTATGAAGGAGAAAAAGATGGCAAATAAGGTGAAACTGCAAAAGATCGTAGAAAAGATGAATCTGAAGAATCTGACTCCGGATGTGGACCTGTCTGAAAGCTTTGTGGAAGTTCCGGATATCAACCGGCCGGCACTTCAGCTGACGGGGTTTTTTGAACATTTTGATTCTGACCGGGTTCAGATTATCGGATATGTAGAGTATACATTCCTGGAAAAAATGGAAGAGGAGAAGAAGAAAGAGATCTATCAGACCTTCCTGTCTTATCCGATTCCATGTCTGGTATTTTGCCGTAATCTCCCACCGGAAGAGATGCTGCTTGAGATGGCTGAAAAAGCGAACGTTCCGGTATTCCAGACGGAAAAGAAGACTTCGGAATTTACATCTGAGTTGATTCGCTGGCTGAACGTTGAGCTGGCACCGTGTATCTCTATTCACGGTGTGCTGGTTGATGTATATGGTGTCGGAGTTCTGATCATGGGCGAAAGCGGAATCGGGAAGAGCGAGGCTGCGCTGGAGCTGATTAAGAGAGGACATCGTCTGGTGAGTGATGATGTTGTTGAGATCCGAAGAGTCAGCGATGAGACACTGGTTGGATCTGCGCCGGATATTACGAGACATTTTATTGAACTTCGCGGAATTGGAATCGTAGATGTTAAGACGCTGTTTGGTGTATTAAGTGTCCGGGAGACAGAGAATATTGATCTCGTCATTACGTTGGAAGAGTGGAATCGGGATAAAGAGTATGATCGACTTGGACTGGAAGAAGAGTATACAGAATTTCTCGGAAATAAGGTTGTATGTCATCATCTTCCAATTCGTCCGGGACGTAATCTTGCCATCATCGTTGAGACGGCAGCAATCAATCACAGACAGAAGCAGATGGGATATAATGCGGCACAGGAGCTGTATAAACGTGTTCAGCAGAATCTGACGAGAAAATAGAGGGAGGAAAAAGGAAAATGAAGTATTGCTTTGGAGTGGACATCGGAGGAACAACGGTTAAAATCGGACTCTTTACAACAGAAGGAGAACTTCTGGAGAAATGGGAGATCAAGACCCGTACAGAGAATAAAGGAGAAGCGATTCTTCCGGATATCGCGGAATCTCTGAAAAGAAAGATGGAAGAAAAAGGATTGGCTGTACAGGAAATGTCCGGAATCGGGATTGGAATTCCTGCACCTGTAGATGCAAAGGGAGTTGTTCAGAATACGGCGAACCTTGGCTGGGGATATAAAGAGGTAAAGAGAGAGATGGAAGAACTGACAGGTCTTCCGGTAGAAGCCGGCAATGATGCCAATGTTGCTGCCCTGGGAGAAATGTGGCTGGGAGCAGGAAAAGGCCGGGAAAACATGATCATGGTCACACTTGGAACCGGTGTTGGAGGAGGCGTGATCGTAAATGGACGTCCTCTGGTTGGAGCACACGGAGCAGGTGGAGAGATCGGACACCTGTGTGTGAACTATGAAGAGACAGAGCACTGCGGATGTGGAAAAACCGGATGTCTGGAGCAGTATGCTTCTGCTACGGGAATCGCAAGACTTGCCAGAAAGAGACTGGAAAAGGATGATGCAGATACCGTATTGAGAGGACGTCATCTCAGTGCAAAGTCAGTGTTTGATGCATTAAAGGAAGGCGATAAAGTAGCGGAAGAGATTGTAGAGGAATTTGGTGAATATCTTGGACATGCGCTCGCTAATCTGGCAGCAGTCACAGATCCTGCAGTGATCGTAATCGGAGGAGGCGTATCAAGAGCAGGAGAGATTCTTCTGGGATATGTAGAGAAGAATTTCCAGAA
>JAEDLC010000045.1 GCA_016295505.1 Dorea sp. | reverse complement strand
AGAGAAGAAGGAAGAGAAGAAGGGAAAGAGTGTATCAATAGCCTGAATCGGAAACTTCTGGAACAGGATCGCATAAAAGATATTATGAAAGCAGCAATGGATGCAGGATATCAGGAGCAGCTTCTGAAAGAATTTGAGCTATAAGATAAGGTAAAAGTTGCAGTAACCCTTTCCTGTATCATGATTTCCAGTTATAATAAAAGCAGATAAGAATGAATCACAGTCAGGATGAATGAAATTCTTGTAATAACTTATGTCAAGGAGGATCAAAATGAATAAAACGGATGAAAAATATCAGGCATATGTTCAGATATTGAAAGAGGAGCTGATTCCGGCAATGGGGTGCACGGAACCAATTGCGCTGGCTTATGCGGCAGCAAAGGCGAGAGAGGTATTAGGGGAAATACCGGATCGTGTGTGGATAGGTGCCAGTGGAAGTATTATTAAAAACGTAAAGAGTGTGATTGTGCCGAATACGAATCATCTGAAAGGAATTCCGGCAGCGGCTGCTGCAGGAATTGTTGCCGGGGAAGCAAAAAAGGAACTGGAAGTAATCTCAGAAGTAAGCGAAGAAAAAAGGAATCAGATCGCAGAGTTTCTGGAACAGGCAGAGATCACGGTAGATTATATCGATAATGGGATCGTATTTGATATTATTATAGAAGTGTATAAGGGAGCTTCCAGTGCGAAGGTGCGGATCGCCAATTATCATACGAATATTGTGCGAATCGAGAAGAACGGGGAAATCGTTCTCGATATTCCGGTAGAAGGAGAGTCGGAAGAGGGACTGACAGACAGAAGTCTTCTGGATGTAGAGGCAATCTGGGACTTTATTAATACAGTAGATATAGATGATATTCGGGAAGTTCTGAGCAGACAGATAGAGTATAATACGGCGATTGCAGATGAAGGTCTGCGTGGGGATTACGGTGCGAATATCGGAAGTGTGCTCCTGTCTATGTACGGCGATGATGTAAGAAACCGGGCGAAGGCACGTGCGGCAGCAGGGTCTGATGCAAGGATGAACGGGTGTGAGCTTCCGGTCATTATCAATGCCGGAAGTGGCAATCAGGGAATGACCTGTTCTCTTCCGGTTCTGGAATATGCAAAAGAGTTGAATGCGGGAGAGGAAAAAACTTATCGTGCACTGGCACTTTCGAATCTGATCGCGATTCATCAGAAGACGGGAATCGGAAGACTGTCGGCATATTGTGGTGCAGTAAGTGCCGGAGCGGCGGCAGGAGCCGGAATTGCTTATCTGTGTGGAGGAGGCTATGAAGAGGTAATTCATACAGTGGTCAATGCTCTGGCAATCGTATCCGGTATGGTGTGTGATGGAGCGAAGGCATCCTGTGCAGCCAAGATTGCTGCATCGGTGGATGCGGGAATCCTGGGATATCACATGTTTCTTCAGGGGCAGCAGTTCTATGCAGGAGATGGTATCGTGACCAAAGGAGTAGAGGCAACGATACATAATATCGGGCGTCTTGGAAAAGATGGCATGAAAGAAACGAATGCAGAAATTATCCGGATGATGATTGGAGAAAATTAGTCTTTGTGACGAATGGTGACGGATCATGACAGGTTACAGAAACTGAAAAGGAGGGAGTCTATGCATTACGGAAATATAAAAGAATGTGATATTGCGGACGGACCGGGCGTGCGTGTCAGTCTGTTTGTATCCGGATGCCGGCACCACTGTAAGGGATGCTTTAATTCGGAGACATGGGATTTTCAGTATGGTAAACCATATACAAAGGAAACGGAAGAAGAGATCATCCGTCTGCTGGAACCGGGTTTTATACAGGGATTTACGCTTCTGGGAGGAGAACCTTTTGAACCGGAGAATCAGGTAGAGCTTGTAAAGCTGTTAAAACGGATCCGTGAAACGTATCCGAAGAAAGACATCTGGTGCTATAGTGGGTACCTGTATGATGTGGATATGATTCCGGGAGGAAAGGTCTATACAGAGGTAACGGAAGAGATGCTTTCTTATATAGATGTTCTGGTAGATGGCAAATTTGTAGAAGAGCTGAAGGATATAACGCTCGTGTTCCGCGGAAGCAGCAATCAGAGAATTCTTCATTTAAAAGAAAAATAGAGAATATAAAAAAGACAGATCTGGCAGGAAGTTAATCTTCCTGCCAGATTCTTAGTGTTTTAATGATTTTTTCTTTTTCGTCCACAGAAAATCTGCGGAAAATGCTGAGGAGTTCATCATTCTGCTGCTGTTCTTTTTCGCTCAGAGGAGGAAGATCTCTTCCGGCATCCAGAATCGTATCAACAGACACATTACAAAGCTTAGAGTAATAAAGCAGAACTCTAAGATTCAGCTTTGCGCGGTTATTCTCCACGTTGCTGACAAATGGAACAGTACATTCAAGATCTCTGGCAACCTGCTCCTGGGTGATGCCTCTCTCATTTCTTAGCTGTTTCATTTTTAATCCTACTTTTGAGAAATCAATTTCGCCCATGTCCCGACTCCTTGTATAAAACGTTGATATATATAATATAAATCATAACTATATAATATTATAAAAAAGGCCAAGAATCAATATATGAATTGGAATATACTGTGTTAATATTATATCAGATGAGAAACCATATCTTTTATGCAAAAGAAAATGTTATTGAGAATCAGAGAAAGGAGTGACAAAATATGAAAGTTGAGATCCCGGGATACGGAGAATTGAATCTGAAGTATCTGATACTGGATTATAATGGGACGATTGCGGTAGACGGCAGAATACCGGAGAGGATAAAGGAGAAACTGAGGAGACTGGCAAAGGAATTTCAGATCTGCGTTGTTACTGCGGATACGCATGGAAATGCAAAGGCTTCCTGTGAGGGACTGCCGGTAAATGTCTGTACATTTCCCTCGGAGGATGCAGCTGGTTCCAAAAAGAGGATTGTGGATGAATTGGAACATGAAACGTGTGTCTGTGTAGGAAACGGAAGAAATGATATTCTGATGTTCCGCTCGGCGGCTCTTTCGATTGCAGTGATGGACGCAGAAGGCATGTATGGAAAGCTTGCCATGGAAGCCGATATCTGTGTGCGGTCCATGGAGGAGGGGCTGGATCTGCTCCTGCATGAAAAGAGGCTGATTGCTACGCTGCGTGGGTAGCAGAAACGAAGAGCCGCGGCTAATGTCCCTGTTTCCGGTATTTGGAAGGGGTCATACCGTATTTTTCCTGAAAGATTTTATAAAAATATCCTTTATTATGGTAGCCGACAATATCAGAAATTTCATCGATGCTTTTGGCAGATTCGGTCAGAAGCTGTGCGGCTTTCTCAAGTCGGATGTTCTGAACGTACGCGGAATAGGTAAGTCCGGTCTTACTTTTGATCAGTCGGTTGAAGTAATCTTCCTGATAATGAAACGTATTCGTGAGATCCCGGATGGTTACGTCGGTAAAATTACGCTGAATGTACTCCGCAACTTCTTCAAAGACAATCCAGTTCATGGTCTTTCGCTGTTCTCTGGAAAGGGAGAATTCATACCGGGTGCTCAGAATCCGGAAGATGCGCAGCAGCAGCCCCTTGCAGATATAGTGTGATCCAACACGATTGTGATACAGTTCTTTCAGCAGCAGATACAGGCAGTCTTCCAGTTCATCTGCATCATCGGCAGATGGATGGAAATGCAGGTACTGCTGCACATCTTTCTGCTTCAGCAAGGCGGCCTGGAGGAAGGAAATGATTTTCTGAGTCGTTACATTCTCGTTCATGACTTCTGTGAACATCTGATTGTCAATCCCAAGAAACAAAATCGTTGCAGGCAGATCCAGCAGGTAGTCCTGATGAAGACAGTTTTTGTCGATCAGACAGAGATCACCTCTGGAAAATACGATGTCTTTTCCCAGGATCCGCTGGCGGAATTCGCCCTCTGCAACGTAGGCCAGTTCGATATAATCGTGAGTGTGAAGCTGTGTCTTCTCACCGGAAGAAAAAGACAGCTGATAGCAGAAAGGAGCAGGTGAAGGACACATGGAGGCGTGCAGAACCTTTGAGGAATCAATGCTCCAGCACAGAGCAAAGATACGCTCCTGTGAAAGCAGCGGGTAGGTTTTCACCTCCTGCACCGATCTGGAGTATTCCGGGCAGACAAGGCGGGATCCGAGTTTATGATCCGGTGGCAGCAGATTGCAGTCATCCGTGGTGATCCGGCGGCATAATTCAGATAAAGTCAAGATCGCATCCCCCTTTCGTTAAGACTCTTCGGTGAGTCCTTGTATAGCTTGATTATAACATATTTATGAGCAGTGAAAACGGGTTACAGGTCGGAATAGGTAACTTTTTTGCAAAAGCGGCAGAGTTATGAAATTGCAGGAGGGAGAAGCATTTTCTTATAATGAAAAAAAGTAACACGCACGTATTGTTGTATTCAGGAAAATGTAAAGGAGAGACGAATATGTTAAAAGCAAAGAATTATCAGTTCTGGTTTTGTACAGGATCACAGGATTTATATGGGGACGAGTGTCTGGCACATGTAGCAGAACATTCAAAGATTATCGTGGAAGCGCTGAATGCATCAGGGAATCTTCCGTATGAAGTGGTATGGAAACCGACTCTGATCACGAATGAACTGATCAGGAAAACGTTTAATGAGGCAAATATGGATGAGAACTGTGCGGGTGTGATCACATGGATGCATACATTTTCCCCTGCGAAGTCCTGGATCTTAGGACTGCAGGAATACAGAAAGCCACTGCTTCATCTGCATACACAGTTTAATCGCGAGATTCCGTACGATACCATTGATATGGATTTCATGAATGAGAACCAGGCGGCACACGGGGACAGAGAGTATGGTCATATCTTCAGCCGTCTCAGTATGGAGCGCAAGGTGGTTATGGGATACTGGGAAGATGAAGATGTGCAGAAGAAGATTGGCTCCTGGATGCGTACCGCGGTTGGGGTGATCGAAAGCAGTCATGTGCGCGTTATGCGTATTGCAGACAATATGAGAAATGTAGCGGTAACCGAAGGTGATAAAGTAGAGGCTCAGATCATATTTGGATGGGAAGTGGATGCATATCCGGTCAATGAGATCGTAGAAGCAGTAAATGCCGTATCTCAGGCTGATATTGACACTCTGGTGGAAGAATATTATGATAAATATGAGATTCTTCCGGAAGGCAGAGATGAGAAAGAATTCCGTGAACATGTTGCCGTTCAGGCGGGGATTGAGATCGGATTTGAGAGATTCCTGGAGGAAAAGAACTATCAGGCAATCGTAACACATTTTGGTGATCTTGGCGGACTCAGGCAGCTTCCGGGACTTGCAATCCAGAGGCTGATGGAAAAGGGATATGGATTCGGAGCAGAAGGAGACTGGAAGACTGCTGCAATGGTACGTGTGATGAAGATCATGACACAGGGCATGAAAGATGCGAAAGGAACATCCTTTATGGAAGATTATACTTATAATCTGGTGCCGGGTAAGGAAGGAATCCTGCAGGCGCATATGCTGGAAGTATGCCCAACGATCGCAGACGGTAAGATCAGCATCAAGGCACAGCCGCTCAGCATGGGTAATAGAGAAGACCCTGCAAGACTTGTATTTACATCCAAGACAGGGCCTGCAGTTGCGACCTCTCTGATCGACCTTGGTGACAGATTCCGGCTGATCATCAATGATGTGGATTGTAAGAAGACAGAAAAACCGATGCCGAAGCTTCCGGTAGCGACTGCATTCTGGACACCGCAGCCGAATCTCAGAACAGGCGCAGAGGCATGGATTCTGGCAGGCGGAGCACATCATACGGCATTCTCTTATGACCTGACTTCCGAACAGATGGGAGACTGGGCTGCAGCGATGGGAATTGAAGCAGTTTACATTGATAAAGATACGACGATCAGACAGTTTAAGAATGAGCTTCTTTGGAACAGCATAGCATTTCGCAGGTAGTCAGAAGTATAGAGAAACAGAAACGGTATCACAGAAGATTTTAGTGTGAAGAAAGAGGTAGAGAAGATGCTTGAAAAATTAAAACAGGAAGTATATGAAGCCAATATGCTTCTTCCAAAGTATGGTCTGGTAACGTTTACCTGGGGCAATGTAAGCGGGATCGATCGGGAATCAGGATTATTTGTCATTAAACCAAGTGGAGTGGAATATGACAGACTGAAACCGGAAGATATGGTCGTTATGGATCTGAATGGAAATAAAGTAGAAGGTGAATATAATCCGTCATCTGACACGGCAACTCACGTGGTGCTTTATAACCGATTTCCAAATGTCGGTGGCATCGTCCATACACATTCTTCATGGGCTACCAGCTGGGCGCAGGCAGGAAGAGGCATTCCGTGTTATGGTACGACACATGCAGATTATCTGTATGGAGAGGTTCCGTGCGTGAGAAATCTTACAAAAGAAGAGATTGAGGAAGCATATGAGAAGAATACAGGAATTCTGATCGCAGATGAATTCGAGCAGAAGGGGCTGGACTATATTGCCACACCGGCAGTGCTCTGCAAAAACCATGGCCCGTTTACCTGGGGAAAAGATGCACATGAGGCTGTTCATAATGCAGTTGTACTGGAAGAGGTTGCGAAGATGGCGGCGCGCTGCGAGATGATCAATCCGCAGAATCAGCCGGCACCACAGGAACTGCAGGATAAGCACTATTACAGAAAGCATGGTGCGAATGCTTATTACGGTCAGCCGGGCAAATAATTCATATCGAAGACAACAGGAGGAAAACAGATATGAGCAATATAAAAGAAGTGATTGAGAGTGGAAAAGCGTTTTTGGGAATTGAGCTGGGATCAACCAGAATCAAGTCCGTACTGATTGATGAAAACCATAATCCGATTGCATCCGGAAGTCACAGCTGGGAGAATCGGTTCGAAAACGGAATCTGGACATATACACTGGATGACATCTGGGCAGGAGTAAAGGACAGCTACCGGGATCTTGCAAAGAATGTGCAGGAGGAATATGGAGTTACCATTAAAAAGCTTGGAGCAATCGGTTTCAGTGCCATGATGCACGGATATATGGCATTTGACAGGGAGGAAAATCTTCTTGCGCCATTTGCTACATGGAGAAACAGCAATACGGGAGCGGCAGCAGAGGTGCTGATCGACCTGTTCCAGTATAATATTCCACTGAGATGGAGCATTGCGCATCTGTATCAGGCAATTCTGGATGAGGCAGAGCATGTAAAGGATATTGCATACATGACGACTCTTGCCGGATATATTCACTGGCAGATGACAGGAGAAAAGGTTCTGGGAGTCGGAGATGCGTCAGGCATGTTCCCGATTGATATGGCCACAAAGGATTATGATGAAGAGATGGTTCAGAAGTTTGATAATCTGGTGGCTGATAAAAACTATCCATGGAAGTTAAGAGATATCCTGCCGCAGGTAAAACTTGCCGGAGAACCGGCAGGAGTACTGACAGAAAAAGGAGCCCGCATGCTGGATGAATCCGGTAATCTGGAAGCGGGTATTCCGGTCTGTGCACCGGAAGGAGATGCAGGAACAGGAATGGTGGCTACCAACAGCGTTGCCAAACGTACCAGTAATATTTCCGCGGGAACTTCATTCTTCTCCATGGTAGTGCTGGAGAAGCCTCTGAAAAAGCTGCATACGGAGATTGATATGGTTACGACTCCGGACGGAAGTCTGGTTGCAATGGTTCATTCGAACAACGGAACAACGGATCTGAATGCCTGGGTAGGACTGTTTAAAGAATTTGCAGACAGTATTGGTGCAGATGTGGATATGGACAAGATGTATGCAACGCTTTACAATAAGGCGCTGGAAGGCGATGTTGACTGCGGAGGAATCCTTTCTTACGGCAACTATGCAGGAGAGCCGATTACGGGTGTGGAAAAAGGAAGACCGATGGTGGTGAGAACACCGGAAACAAAGTTCAATCTGGCAAACTTTATGCGTTCTCATCTGTATACTTCTCTGGGTGTCATCAAAGTGGGTATGGATATTCTTACAAAAGAAGAAGGCGTTGAGATTGATACCGTTCTGGGACACGGCGGACTTTTCAAGACCAGAGGTGTAGGTCAGAAAGTTCTGGCAGATGCGATCAACACGCCGGTTGTTGTCATGGAGACGGCTGGAGAAGGCGGACCGTGGGGAATGGCAATCCTGGCTGCATATATGGTACAAAAAGAAAATGGTGAAGCACTGGGCGATTATCTGAACCAGAAAGTCTTTGGCGCAGATGCCGGCTCAAGAATTGATCCGGATCCGGAAGGTGTAGCAGGGTACGAAGTATTTATGGAAAGATACAAAAAAGGCCTGGATGTAGAGCGCAGAGCCTGCGAAGATCTGTAAAAACAGACAGATATTTTTGCATTAAAAAGGACTGCATTGTTTGGGAGGAGTGCAGCCCTGAGGAAAAAGTTATGAAAAAGATTTAATTTGTTCTTTCGAACAATTATAAGTATAAAGAATAATTGTGATGAAAGCGTGATGAAAATACGAACGATTTGTTAACAAATATTGAACGAGTGATTTCGCGCGTTAATGCGATAAAAAAGGGACGGGGAATTTTTAAAAATTCCCCGTCCCTTTTTTATCACTATACAGTGGTAAAGAGATCGATACACTGACCGGTCATGACATCCGGTGCATCGGCTAACAGATATACAATACCTTTTGCAACATCTGCGGAACTTCCCATCTTCGCTCCGTCCTGGCCGACAGAGTGATTGTAAACGCGTTGCCCCGGAGTGTCTACCATACCCGGTGCTATGGCATTTACCTGAATGCCGTATTCCTGGGTCTGGATCGCTGCAGTCTTGGTCATGGTCACGATGGCCCCCTTAGCTACAGAGTAAGCACCCATCTGGGAAGCGATCCGGCCCATTCGGGAGGATACGCTGACTACTCGCCCGCTTTTCTGAGCGATCATGGTAGGAAGGATGGTTTTAAAGCACAGGAAGGGGATCTTTATGTTGGTCTTAATGATCTGATCCCACTGCTCTTCGGTCCAGTCCCAGAGCTTGATCGCCTGATGTTTAATATTTTTATAGATTTCTTTCGGATATCCACCGGCATTATTTACGAGAATGTCGATTCTTCCGTATTTTTCAAGGACGGTATCTGCCATGGCCTTTACCTCTTCTTCTATGGTGAGGTCGTGAGACAGAGAGATGGCATTTCCGCCGTTTTCTTTTATCATGTTTACCGTTTGATCCAGATCAGACTGTGTTCTTGCGACGGCAACAACGGTTGCACCCTCAGCAGCGATGGCAAGTGCCGCATCCCTGCCGATGCCCTTTCCGGCGCCGGTTACGATTGCGATTTTTCCTTCTAATTTTTTCATAATAGATTGCTCCTC
Source organism: Dorea sp. (assembly GCA_016295505.1). Lineage (GTDB taxonomy): Bacteria > Bacillota > Clostridia > Lachnospirales > Lachnospiraceae > Dorea_A. The sequence goes on along the minus strand of JAEDLC010000045.1, from coordinate 4,843 downwards.
CAAATTGTGTTGTTATACCATACGTGTGTTGTCTGCAAAGAACTGGATGGAGGCAGGCTTGATGTAGCTGTCGCCGATCTCGTGCAGCAGTACAATGTTCAGGTGATTGTTGAGATTCTTTTTGTCCAGAGAGATTGCTTCTGTCAGGGTTCCGAGTGGAAGCCCACATTCATGAGGGAGTTCGTAGCGTTCCAGAACATCGAGGATCTTCCCGGAGGTTCCGGAAGCAGTGAGACCCTGTTCCTCTGCAAGACGTGTAATCTGATACATTCCGATAGACACAGCCTCGCCGTGGCTTTCTCTCTGATATTGAAATTGTTGTTCAATGGTGTGGGCGAGTGTATGTCCGAAATTCAGCAGCATACGTTCGCCGGTATCAAACTGATCGTGTTCGACTACAATACGCTTGATGTCTACGCAGCGGCAGATGATGGATGGCAGTTCTTCTTTGAGATCTTCAAAGGAACTGTGAGAAGCCAGTGTCCGGAATAATTCGGCATCCCAGATACATCCATATTTGATGACTTCGCCCATGCCGTCATGAATAAAACGCTCATTTAAACTATTCAGAACAAGCGGGTCGATCAGAACCAGGGAAGGCTGGTAAAAAGCTCCGACCAGATTCTTGCCCTGCGGAAGGTCTACGGCAACTTTGCCGCCGACAGAGGAATCGACCTGTGCGAGCAGAGACGTCGGAATCTGTACAAGCTTTACGCCGCGCAGATAAGTGGCTGCCGCAAATCCTGTCAGATCGCCGATTACACCGCCACCCAGTGCAATGATCAGATCGCTTCTGGACAGTTTCGCGTCCAGGAGTGCTTTGTACACGGTCGGAAGGGTCTGAAAGTCTTTGGTCGATTCTCCATGAGGAAGAATCAGATGATGACATTCGTAGGTTCCTGACAGGTTAGAAACCAGCTGTTCTCCGTACAGAGGAAAGACATGATCGTCGGAGACGATCATGATCCTCTTTCCGGAAAATATTTGTGTAATGTAGGAAACTGCGCGATCCAGGATATGATTTTCAATATATATAGGATAACTGTCTTTTCCGAGATTGACTGTAAGTTTCATAAGTTATGGCCCGCTCTCTATAAGGATTTCCCGACTACCGTTGCAATCTGGGATATTTTCTTTACCAATTCACTGTATTTTTCCGGCTTCAGAGACTGTGCTCCGTCGCAGAGTGCACATTCCGGATTGTTATGAACTTCAACCATAAGTCCATCTGCACCTGCAGCGACAGCTGCCATAGCCATGGAATCTACCAGCCACCACTTTCCGCCTGCATGGCTTGGATCTACAATGACAGGAAGGTGTGTAAGTCTCTTTAATACCGGAATGCTCTGAAGATCCAGTGTGTTTCGGGTATAAGATTCAAAGGTTCGGATACCGCGTTCACAGAGGATGACGTTTTCATTACCGGAAGCCATGATGTATTCGGCTGACATGATCCACTCTTCATAAGTAGCATTTAATCCTCGTTTTAAGAGAATCGGGCGGTCTAACTGTCCTAACTGTTTTAACAGATCGAAGTTCTGCATATTACGTGCTCCAATCTGAATCAGGTCTACTTTTTCATTGAAGATATCCAGATAGTCCGGAGACATCAGCTCTGTAACGATTGGAAGCCCAACCTCTTTTCTGACTTCGCATAAGATATCAAGGCCGTCAAGACCAAGTCCCTGGAAAGAGTAAGGACTGGTTCTTGGCTTGAAAGCACCGCCTCTTAACAGGTTGGCGCCGGCTGCTTTGGCTGCTTTTGCAATCTCCATTACCTGATCCAGAGTTTCTACAGAACATGGACCTGCGATCATTGCGAGATTACCGCCGCCGATCTTTACTCCGGATACATCAACAATGGAATCTTCGGGATGAAAAGCACGGTTGGCAAGTTTATAAGGTTCCTGAACATGCATAACCTTATCTACGGAATGATCGACTTCGAATAACTTTGAGTCGATCTTGGATGTGTCTCCGATACAGCCGATAATGGTCATTTCCTGACCTTCTACAACATGGGTATCAAGTCCGCGTCTTTTGATCATATTTTCGACACGAGAGACATCTTCGTGGGTAGTGCGTGGTTTCAATACGATAATCATAACTGGTAATCCTCCTTGGAAATATGTATAATAATAGTAGATTTCATTTAAAATGGTAATGAAACTGCGGCATATTCGCACTGTAGAACTTTAACGTGCGAAACTAATGTAATACTAACGCAATAAAAAATAGATGTCAACACTTTTTATGAAAAATTTGAGAAAGGTTATTGTAATGAAATAAACCGGAGGTCATATATATGGTAAGAACCTGGATTACAGATATAACCCCCTTATTAATAGAAGAAACGTATCAGAAATATTATGAAAATGTTCCGCTTTGGCGTCAGGAAAAAGCAAAACGCTTCCGGATGGCACAGGACAGGGCAAGAAGTATAGGTGCCTGGACATTGTGGGAATATGTGAAGGAGACAGAAGGACTGGGGGAGACATGTGTATTTAATCTTTCGCACTCGGGAAACTATGCATTGTGTTCCTTCAGTGATGAACCGGGGCAGATGGTCGGATGCGATGTGGAAATGATCGGAGATATGAAGCTTTCGGTTGCCAGACGGTTTTTCTGTGAGGAAGAGTATCGTCATATTGTGGAAATACCGGACTCGGAAAAACAAAAAGAGATGTTCTATCGTTACTGGGTATTAAAAGAAAGCTTTATGAAAGCGACGAGAAAAGGCATGGCATTGGATACACGTACGTATGCGTTTTGCTGGGATGAGCAGGGGATCCCGAAGCTTTTGAAAAAACCCCGTGAATATCCGGAAAAATATTATTGCAGAGAATATGCAGATGCGGGGAATCGGGCAAGAATTGCAGTATGTTCGACGGATGCAGACATAGATCCCGGGATCCATGTTCTGGTGCTGTAATTTCCGGAACGTATTCTGGATAAGAAGGAAGAGGTGGATGGTATGAAGCAGTTGGAGACGATGTGGACCTCACAGATAGATCCAAAGCATGTGTGGGAAGAATATCCAAGACCGCTGATGAAGCGGGACAGTTATGTCAATCTGAATGGATTATGGGAATATGTGATTACGGATACCAAAAAAATTCCTGAAAAATATGACGGTACGATCCTGGTGCCATTTTCTCCGGAATCCTTTCTATCCGGAGTGGAAAGACAGTTAAAGCCGCAGGAGTATCTGTGGTATCGAAGGACACTGCCGCAGACTGTAGAAAAGACAGAAGGGAAGAGATGGCTGCTGCATTTTGGCGCGGTGGATCAGTATGCGGCAGTCTATCTGAACGGAAAATTTCTTGCCGGACATCTGGGAGGATATCTTCCGTTTTCAGTGGATATTACAGAAAAGATGACGGGACAGATGGACGAATTGATCGTGATGGTGAGAGATTATTCGGATACCTGTTTTTACAGCAGAGGGAAACAGAAGCTGAAAAAGGGTGGGATGTTCTATACGGCGCAGAGCGGGATCTGGCAGACTGTCTGGATGGAACAGGTGCCGGAGCATTATATCTGTAATCTGGAAAATACTCCTCTGTACGATGAAGGTAAGCTCAGGATCCATGTAACATCCTCTTATCCGGAGAAAAAGGAACCTGTCGAAGCAGTAATCTACACAGAAGAGATGCAGCCGATTCGGACAGCCGGATATACAGGAACCGATCTGGAGATTGCGATTCCTGATATGCACAGCTGGAGTCCGGAAGATCCTTATCTGTATCAGATAGAGGTCTGTATGGGAGAGGATCGGGTTGAGAGTTATGCAGCGATGCGGCACATCAGTGTGGAAGAGGATGAAAATGGAATTCCAAGAATGTGTCTGAATCATCGACCATACTTTCAAAAAGGAGTACTGGATCAGGGATACTGGCCGGATGGTTTGTATACACCGCCCTGTGATGAGGCGATGATCTATGATATCCGGAAGATGAAAGAGCTGGGATTTAATATGCTGAGAAAGCATGTAAAGATTGAGCCGCAAAGATGGTATTATCATTGTGACCGTCTGGGAATGCTGGTGTGGCAGGATATGGTAAATGGAGGTCAGAGCTATCGCCACTGGTATGTGACCTATCTGGCGACTGCAATGGAATTCTTCCATATAAAAAGAAAAGATTCAACACTAAGGCTTCTTGGAAGACGGGAAGAAGAAAGCAGAATCCAGTTTCTGGAAGAAATGAAACAGACGATCCGTCATCTGTATAATCATCCGTCAATCGTAACCTGGGTTCTGTTCAATGAAGGATGGGGACAGTTTTATGCACAGGAGGTTACGCGGGAAGCAGAAAGAGAAGATCATACCAGACTGATCGACCAGGCAAGCGGCTGGTTTGATCAGGGTGGAGGGGATATCCACAGTATTCATGATTATTTTTTCCCATTGAAAATCGTGCCGGAGAAGAGAGTAGCGGCACTTACGGAATTTGGCGGATATTCACTTGGTCTTCCGGGACATCGGATGTATGAAAAGATATATGGTTATCGGACATTCGGAACCATAGAAGAGTTGACAGAAGGATATCGGAAGCTGATAGAGCAGGAGATTCTTCCGAACGTGAAAAATGGTCTGTCAGCTACCGTATACACACAGCTTTCGGATGTTGAAGAAGAGGTGAATGGAATCCTTACATATGATCGCCGGATATTGAAGATGAAGGAAGAAGTGGTCGTACAATTGAATAAGCGGCTATTATAAAAGAAAGAGAGACTGCTGCACAATATAGATTAATATCTTTATTATGCGTCAGTCTCCTTTTCACTTTAAGAGGAAATATATCGATAAATGGGTTGCGTTATTATCAAAATTATATACGGA
>JAEDLC010000166.1 GCA_016295505.1 Dorea sp. | reverse complement strand
GTATATTTTCTCTGGATTTTCCTACATAAACTCAATATGTAATTTTCTGATGGTATTTTTAAAAAATATTTTCAATCACAAATTCGATATTTTATTTTCTGATGGTAAATCGCGCTGAAATTTGCAATCAAAAACTTGATATCTTGTTTTATGATGGATTTTACCTCAATTATTTGCATGTATAAATTCCCTTTGGAAATTTTCGATGGTAATTTACGATAATCAAAGCTTTTCTTACTCTAATCAAAGCTTCACTTGCTCTGATCAAAACCCCGCTTGCTCTAATTTAACCTCTGCTTACTCTGACCAACTGCTCCTTTACTCTTCTCCCTGCAATTCAAATATCAGAATCCGTTCCCTGTCCTCATTTCCCGGAAACAGATCCCTGCAGTCAATCTCATCTGAAAACAGGAATTCATCCACCGTCATAAGACAGGAAATATACTCCTCCGACGGATAATAAAAAAACAGCTGAATCTCCCTTGGTGCTGTGTAATACGATTCCAGGATCCGCCGAATTACCTTCTGCAGTATCTCCGGGGAAAATGGATTGAAAAAGTAGATTCGATTCACAGTTTCCGGAACCGCATAGTTCTCTGCATTTGCGAGCTCAAACGCAACTCTTCTCCCCGATACTCCGGATCGTTGATTAGCAACTGCTTTTTCCCAGATTCGTTCATCATATTCAATTCCAATGGAGCTGCATCTGGTCTGATAAGCCAGGAAAAGATCTACGCGCCCTTTTCCGCAGCCATAATCCAGAAGCGTATCTCCTTTTCGGATATATCCGGTATTTGCCAGACGTTCCAAGACCGGATAAGGCGTCGGTTCATATGGATATCGGTACTGGTCCGCATGTGAATCATCTCTTCCCATCGTCTTTATCTGTAAAAGCCTGTCCCATTTTTCTTCATTCATGTGTGCATTTCCTCTCTTTGAACACTTCTTTTTCGGGAAAATATCTGTCTTACTCCTACAAATGAGCAAGCAGGAAACTTCCGTTCTCCTTAAGCCATCGGTTCCATTTCCAGTAATCCGGATATACGCGCAGCACTTCTTCGTAAAATTGTTTCGAATGATTCATCTCTTTCCTGTGGCACAGTTCATGCACCACCACACTGTCTAACACTTCCGGAGGCGTCAGCATCAGCAGACAGTTAAAATTCAGATTCCCCTTGCTGCTGCAGCTTCCCCATCTGGTCTTCTGGTTTCGGATTGTGATCCTTCCGTATGTAACACCAACCTTCGGCGCATAATAAGCAACTCTTTTCGGAATTACTTCCACCGCCTGATCTGCCAGCTTCTGAATCTCCTGTTTGGTCAACTTTCTGATCTCGCGCCGTTTTTCTACTCTCTCATTCACCATCTTCTGATGTTTTAGTATCCATGCTCTGTGTTTCTGCACAAATCCTCTGATCTCTGATTCTGAAAGCCTCCTCGGAGCCCGGACAATCACCTGCCCGTCCGGTTTTACCTCTAGTCCAATCGTCTTTCTGTCAGAACGAATCATTGTATATTCTATATCTTTCTCTATATCTTTCTCTATATAATTCTTCATATGTTGTTTGTTTCTCTTCTTTCTATTAACATCATTGATACATATATGATACTATTATCATATCACAGAAAACCCGTATTCTTATTTGCATTTGTGAAATATTATCCCAAACAGAAAAGGAGAACGAAAAAAATGAATATAGAAACAAAAAGATTGCTTATCACAGAATTTCATCCGGATATGGCCAGAAGTGTACATCTGAATTCTCTCGATGAAGACAACCGACGCTTCGTCCCGGATGAAGTATTTGAAACCGTTGAAGAGGCAGCTCAGACCATTGCTTTCCTGATAAGCTGCTACACTTCCGGAGAAGGACCTCTTGTCTACCCAATTCTTCTACAGGACGCTACCAACATCGGATATATCCAGGCTGTGCCGACTGATGACGATTCCTGGGAGATCGGCTACCACATTGGTGCGGCTTATACCAGGCAGGGCTATGCTACCGAAGCTGTGACTGCCTTCCTTCCTGTCATTATGAAGCAGCTTAACATCACTGAAATCAAAGGCATCTGTCTTGCAGATAACTTTGCTTCCATGAAAGTACTGGAACGTTGTGGATTTCAGAAGCAATACGAAGGCATGGGACTGTACCAGGGCGCGGAACGCAGAATCTGCCGCTACTTATACTGTAAATAGAATTCAGTTACTACATTACAGAGGCAGATCCATTGCCCAGTGCCATCGCCGCCACCCCATAATCCTGCGTCACACAGATATCTCCTCCGGCAAGGAGCGCGATCAGCCGAAAGTCAACTGCATCTGCCCCGGCACCAACCGTGATCACCTCACTGTAATCAGAGGCCATGATATGGTTTGTGTCGCACAGAAGTACACATGGAATATCATATTTTTTCGCCATTCTCTCTACGATACGTACCACCGGGCACGCATCGGCATCTACATAGATCTTCATCTTCTTTATTCTTCCTCAAATCCATGCATCAGGAACTCATTCCATGCCTGGTTTGTGCTTTCCATTTCTTTTTTCTGCATAATCATATTTCTGTCGCTCAATATCGCAAGCATTTCATCCACAATCTCTTCCATAGGAAGCTTTTTATAATGTGACAGGTAACCGATCATGCGATTCGCGGTAAAATCCGTATTCAGATTCCGAGTGATCAGATCACAGAATTCCTCCGGATATCCACGCCGAACCATAATATCATATAATTCAAGACTTTTCTTTGATTTTGGTTTCATACTCTTCTCTCTTCTCATATCAGATATTCTATGCATATAGTATGCCACTTGTTCTCTCTTTTTCCAACGCTTATTTCATAATTGTAGCATCTTTTGCAGCAACTTTTCTCTGACTTTCGAAATCATCAGAAGTGCCCAAGGGCACGTTCTGAGATTGTAAGCGGTCGCCAAGGT
>JAEDLC010000044.1 GCA_016295505.1 Dorea sp. | reverse complement strand
CGTTCCTGCACCGGCGGAACCGCAGATTTTGCAGGTGTAACCGCATTTTGCGGTATGCTCTCTTTCTGCGGTTCGACTGCTTTTTGCGAAATGTTCTTCTGGGACAGTGAATCTGTAGTTTGCGGTGTGATTTTTGACGTTGGTACATCTATCTCTACGTGTGGGATCAGTTCCTTCTCATGCAGGCCCTGATCAACCGCCGCATAGACAGTATTGTATACCTCCTGCTGGCGATTGAACCGAAGTTCCATCTTCGTCGGATGTACATTGACATCCACGGATTCTCCGTCAATATCCATATGAAGCACTACAAACGGATACTTGTGCTGCATCGTAAAATCTTTGTATGCATCTTCAATCGCTTTGGAAATGATGCTGCTCTTTACATATCTGCCGTTGATATAGTAGTTTTCAAAGTTCCGGTTGCCTCTGGAAATCAATGGTTTCCCAAGATATCCTGTCACCTTGATCCCGGAAGCTTCATAGTCGGCTGACAGCAAATTTGCTGCAATGTCTCTGCCATAGATATGATAGATGACATCTTTCAGGTTACCATTTCCGGATGTATGAAGCTTTGACTGTCCGTTATTGATAAACTGAAAAGAGATGTCCGGATGGGACAATGCCATACGTGTCATCAGATCCCCAACATGACTTGCTTCTGTCATGGGCGTTTTCAGAAATTTTCTTCTCGCCGGCGTATTGTAGAATAACTGGCGGACCAAAAAGGTAGTTCCGTCCGGAGCACCTGCATCCTCAAGCTCTTCTTCCTTTCCTCCTGCAATACGGTATCTGGTTCCGAATGTCTGTTCTTTGGTCTTGGTAATGAGCTCTACCTGCGAGACAGCCGCAATACTGGACAGTGCCTCTCCGCGAAATCCAAGAGAACCGATATGTACCAGATCATCTGCTGTCCGTATCTTGCTGGTGGAATGCCTCAAAAAGGCTGCCGGGACATCCTCGCGGTCGATTCCGCTTCCGTTATCTGTGATACGAATCAGGGAAATTCCGCCATCTTTAATCTCGACAACGATTGCGGTGGATCCCGCGTCAATTGCATTTTCCACCAGTTCTTTTACGACAGAAGCAGGCCGCTCAATGACCTCTCCTGCTGCGATCTTATCTATTGTAACAGAATCTAATACTTGTATCTTATTCATATATTACCACCTGTTTTTCAGCTTATTCTGAAGCTGATACAATGTATTCAGCGCATCGATCGGTGTCAGATGTGCAAGATCCAGTTCTTTGATCTCCCGGATCACATCATCATCCTTAACAGTATCAAACAGAGACATCTGAGTAAGATCCACTTCATCATAGTGCTTTGCCTTTTGTCTGACCGGTTCCTGCCCGCGTACGGCAATGTCCTTGATCCGTCCTGTGATATCCGTCTGAATCAGCTCCTCCACGATCTCTTTTGCGCGATTCGTCACAGATTCCGGAACCCCGGCAAGCCTTGCAACCTGTATGCCGTAGCTCTTATCTGCACCGCCTTTTATGATCTTACGCAGGAAGATGATGTCATCACCTTTTTCTTTCACCGCGATACAATAATTATTGACATTGTCAATCTTACCTTCCAGTTCTGTCAGTTCATGATAGTGTGTGGCAAACAGGGTCTTGGCCCCAAGCAGTTTGCTGTTGCTGATATACTCGATCACTGCCCATGCGATACTCAGGCCGTCGAATGTGCTGGTACCTCTTCCGATCTCATCCAGAATCAGAAGACTCTTATTCGTTGCATTACGAAGAATATTGGCAACCTCAGTCATTTCCACCATAAAGGTACTCTGTCCGCTTGCAAGGTCGTCGGAAGCCCCCACACGGGTAAATATCCGGTCAACCACCCCGATATTTGCACTGGATGCCGGAACAAACGATCCGATCTGAGCCATAAGTACGATCAGTGCCGTCTGACGCATATAAGTGGATTTACCGGCCATGTTCGGTCCTGTAATGACAGAGATCCTGTTCTTTTTGTCATTCAGATAGGTATCATTGGCAATAAACATATCGTTTGGAATCATTTTTTCGACAACCGGATGGCGTCCGTCTTTGATATCAATGATTCCTCTTTCGTTCATCTTAGGTCTGACATAATTATTACGTTCGGCGACCAGAGCAAGAGATGCATATGTATCAAGCATTGCAATTGCTTTTGCGGTATTCTGTATCCTTACGACTTCTTTTCCGATCGCATCACGAACTTCACTGTACAGCTGATATTCCAGTGCGTAAAGCTTGTCTTCTGCACCCAGGATCGTGTCTTCCAGTTCTTTGAGTTCCGGAATGATATATCGCTCTGCATTTGCAAGTGTCTGTTTACGCGTATAATAGTCCGGAACCAGATTTTTAAATGAGTTCGTGACCTCCAGATAATATCCGAATACTTTATTGTAACGGATCCGGAGATTTTTGATTCCTGTTTTTTCTCTTTCCTCAGTCTCCAGCTTTGCAAGCCAGTCCTTCCCGTCTGATTTTGCACTTCTCAGTCGGTCCACCTCTTCATTGTATCCGTCACGGATAATCCCGCCTTCTTTCATGGCGATCGGCGGATCTTCTTTAATCGCGTTTTTTACCAGGCTGCAGAGATCCTCCAGCGTATCCATGCTTTCATATAACTCCTTCATCAGTGGAGACTGCATATCCTGCAGAATACATTTGATGTGAGGAAGCATAGAGAGAGAACTCTCAAATGCGATCAGATCTCTGGGATTTGCTGACTGATACGTAATCTTACACACCAGACGCTCCAGATCATAGATCGGAGACAGATATTCCCGGATCTCTTCTCTCAATATAGCGTTTTTCTTCAGTTCTTCTACTGCATCCAAGCGCTTTTCAATCATCTTTTTATCAATCAGAGGCTGCTCTATGAATTTACGCAGAGTTCTTGCACCCATTGCAGTCTTTGTCTTATCCAGTACCCAAAGGAGAGACCCTTTTTTCTGTTTTTCGCGAAGTGTTTCACACAATTCAAGATTCCGTCTGGTGGAGCTGTCAAGCAGCATATATTTTCCGGTTGCATAGACAGACAGATGAGAAATGTGTGACAGATCCCGCTTCTGAGTTTCGGTCAGATACTGCAGCAGTGTGCCTGCTGCGATCACTCCACCGTCATAATCTCCAAGCCCCAGTCCTTCCAGTGTTCCCGCATGAAAATGTTCTTTCAGTACTCTGGCGCAGATTGCGTCATCAAAATACCAGGAATCCAGAGAATAGATCGTGATTCCAAGCTTATCTTTTAACAGATCAAAGTCCATACCACTCATATAAAAAGCCTCATTGCATACAAGCTCTGAGGGCATGAATCTGTAGATCTCGTCAAATAATTTTTCACTGTCTTCGATCTCTGTCACCATATATTCTCCGGTCGTGACATCCGCCACAGACAGGCCATACCGATCCGCAATGTAGACCACGCACATGATATAATTATTCTTCGTCTCATCAAGCGCCTGTGTATCAAGGTTTGTTCCCGGTGTAACGATCCTGACAACTTCCCTCTTTACAAGCCCCTTTGCAAGTGCCGGATCTTCCATCTGTTCACAGATCGCAACCTTATATCCTCTGGATACCAGCCGGTTAAGATAACTATCCACTGCATGATAAGGGACGCCGCACATCGGCGCACGCTCTTCCAGTCCACAGTTTTTTCCGGTCAGTGTAATTTCCAGCTCTTTCGATGCTGTCAGTGCATCGTCAAAAAACATCTCATAAAAATCACCAAGTCTATAAAATAAGATGCAGTCCGGATATTCCTTTTTTGTCTCCATATACTGCTGCATCATAGGTGTTAATTCAGCCACGTTTATTCTCCTCTTTTAGTTAAATGTTTTACATTTAATTATAACATTTTCGATTTATTTCGAAAAGATACAATTTTACAAGATGTGATAATCCGGTTTTTCCTCACCATACAGCCAGTACAGCAGATTGCCGCCAAGCCAGATGCCAACAGCACACAGCCCGGAAAACAGGATTGCAAACGGCAGACAGATCTGCCCAAACAGCTGAAGCGGCATAGTACTGTAATCCCAGATCGCCAGCTGAAACCATTTATTTACAATAATCCCGGTAATAAATTCTGCAGATACTACGAATATGGTACATCTTAAGATCTGTCTCCACATCGGATCCTCCCAGTGGAGCATCTGACCCTGAACGGTAAAGAAAACCAGACAGATTCCACCGAGTACAAACATCGTCCAATGAGAGAACCCTCGGAAAACCATCTCCAGCGAATAATATACGGTTCCTCCAAGTGCCCAGAGAAATAAATATTCACTCACTTTTTTCATGTAAAAACGCCCTCACTATCGTATCAAAATACTTGCTACTACATAGTTTGAGCGTTTTTTTTACAAATATAAGCAATTTATTCTGCCATTTCTCCCAGATAATAGAAACCTTTACACTCCGTAAGCTGCACCGGGATCAGCTGTCCGATCAATTCTTTGGATCCTTTCAGGTGAACCAGCAGGTTATTGCTGAGTCTTCCGGTTACCATAGAAGAGTCATGTTCACTTACTCCCTCAATCAGCGCCGTCTGAACGGTGCCCTCATGTACAGCGCATACCTCTGATGCAATCGTCTGTACTTCTTTCAGAAGACGGTCAAAACGATCTTTTACCACATTCTCAGGTATCTGATCCGGCATGGCTGCAGCAGGCGTTCCGGTCCGTCTGGAATAGATAAATGTAAAAGCACTGTCATATCGTACTTTTCTTACAATATCCAGGGTCTCCTGGAAATCTTCTTCCGTTTCACCGGGAAATCCAACAATAATATCTGTCGTCAGAGAGATATCAGGGACTGCCTTTCGAATCTTCGCAACCAGTTCCAGATACTGCTCCTTGGTATATCTCCGGTTCATTTTCTGTAAGATCCGCGTGCTTCCGGACTGTACCGGAAGATGAAGATGTTTGCAGATCTTTTTTGACTGTCCCATAACTTCAATTAACTCATCTGAAAGATCCTTCGGATGCGACGTCATAAAACGGATCCGCTCAAGTCCTTCAATCTTTTCAATCTCCTGCAAAAGCTTTGCAAATGTCATGGGATGTTCCAGGTTTTTGCCGTAAGAATTCACATTTTGTCCGAGCAGCATGACTTCCACCACTCCATCGGCGACAAGCTTACGAATCTCAGAGATGATGGCCTGTGGATCCCTGCTTCTCTCCCGTCCGCGAACATACGGAACGATACAGTAGCTGCAGAAATTGTTGCATCCAAACATGATATTCACACCAGATTTGAAAAAGTACTTTCTGTCATTTGGAAGATCTTCCACGATCTTGTCCGTATCCTTCCAGATATCTACAACCATCTTTCCGGTCTCATAGCGTTCTGTGATCAGCTCTGCAAACTTGAATATATTATGTGTTCCAAAGATAATATCTACAAAACGATAACTTTTCTTAAGCTTTTCCACCACCTCAGGTTCCTGCATCATGCAGCCGCACAGCCCAATCCGCATATGTGGATTCTCTTTCTTTCTTGGTTTGAGCTGTCCGAGACGTCCATATACTCTGGTGTTGGCATTTTCTCTTACGGTACAGGTATTATAGATCACAAAGTCGGCTGTCTCCTCCGGCGCCTCCTGATATCCGATCTTTTCGAGAATTCCTCTCAGTTTTTCCGAATCCCTGGCATTCATCTGACAGCCAAACGTAGTGACACAGAAGGTCAGCGGACGTCCAATCTCTTCGGATTCCTTTCTCACATATTCTTTTGCCTTTTCTATGTAATAATACTGGCGTCTGGTATCATCTTCCGGTATCTCCTTAGACAAACTGATGTCTGGATTCATCATATTCATAATCAATTCCTTTCAATGTATTTACAATCTCCTCTTTTTCAACCTGCATGTCGTCACACAGTGCATCCAGTGTATGATAGTGATCACGGATTTTTGTGTTCACCACACTGAGCAGCAACATGGGGTCTTTGGGCAGATTTATCTGCATGGCTATCACTTCCCCTTTTTCATACTTGTCTGTTATCTGTTCGGATTAAAAAATGCTTCCGAGGATCAATATGGTCCACGGATCCGATCCTGCGTTACCAGAAGCATCGGCCGGATATCATGCTCATCAGCCGGAATCTCCGGAAGCACCTGATCTTCAAATGCGATCGCCATCGTAAAAAGTTCCGGGTGCCGCTCCAGATATCTGTCATAATAACCGCCTCCAAAACCGATGCGGTGCCTTTCCTCATCAAATGCAACTCCGGGCATGATCATGAGTCCAGAGTCTCCCTGATACATCCTATCTCCGGAAGGCTCCTGAATCCCATAAGCTCCGACTGTCAGCCGGTCTTTGCTCTCGGCCAGAAAGAATTCCATCTGCTGTCCTTCTGTTCTTGGCAGCCATACCCGTTTTCCGAGACGCCAGGCCTCCCGAATGATCTGCCGGGTTCCTACTTCCTTTCGAATATCCATATAGATACAAACATCCGAAGCCTTCTGAAACCACGGATGTGAAGTCACCCGTTCGGCAATCTGCGCCGTTACCGTCTCCCATTCCTGTAAGTCTCTTTCTGTCCGGAACTTTAGGATACGTGTTCTAATGTCCTTTTTTGTTTCCATACTTTTCTCCGAGATCCGTGATGCTTCCATCTGTTTCCTGAATAGAAATATTGTTAAGCTGGCTGCGCAGGTTTCTCTTAAAGGAATCAATGTATTCTCTTCTTAAGATCTGCTGTTCCTTCTGTTCCTCGGAAGTCAGTCCCTCTGCTTTTGATTTGTGATATAATTCATTAATTCTTGCGATCTTCTTATCGTCCATATCTTTGGTCCTTTCTTAACGGATTTCCGCTACTTATCTTACACTATCCGGCGCATGAAGTCCACAGATTCTTTCCTGTTTAGCTGGAATAGTTCTCCAGAAATCCGTAGAGTGCCTCTGTATCTTCCATATATTTTCCATTACGTATCTCTTCCTGCACGGCGGATGGGAGCCCGTCATATCTGATATCTGTATATTCATATACTGTTTTTTTATCGCTCAGATATACAACTACATATCCATTGACTTCCATCAGATAATAGCAATCTTCCTTCAATGCCTGACCATCCGTCGATATGGAAGGCTCTTTTACAGTTGCGTTTTCCTGCTGTTCTTCTGCAATCTCTTCTTTCACTTCTTTTTTAGCTTTGTAAAAACTGAAGGAAGAGGCACAGGATATGACTAACATGATAATAATTACTGCAGCAAAAAAACCAATACCATACTTATTTTTCATAAGGACATCTCCTTTTTTTGTACAGTATTGGCCAATATATGGGAGTTTATACTAATTTCCGTAAAGTTTTCTCAATCAGAAGCCCCTCACGTTCCGGATATTCATAACGCTCACTTTCACGAATACATTCACATACAAATGCGTGAGAAGCCTGTACACTTTCCAGCATGGTGTAGCCAAGAACGAGCTTTGCAACAAACATCCCGTCAAATGCATCTCCGGTTCCATGATATTCCCCGAGCATTTCTCCATTTCCAAGGTACAGAAATGCATCATCTTCATACAGAACAATTCCTTTTTTACAGTCGTCTTTTGGTACACTGGTGATGATCATGTCAGATGCACCAAGCTTTTTCAGGTCACGACAAAGCGTTAAGACATGACGATGATTGCCTGTAATCTGATATTCCTGTCCTGTCAGCAGATAGCATTCTGTAAGATTGGGCAGTATGATATCTGCATATGGAAGGAGCCGACGCATCGCAAATGCATAGCTCTCATCAAAATTACTGTAAAATCTGCCGTGATCACCCATGATCGGATCCAGAATCACCTTTGTATCCGGAAATCTTTTGATAAAGTAGATGACTGCGTCAATCATATCGACATGACCGAGATATCCTACAAAAATAGCATCAAAAGTTATATTCTGCTCTTTATAATGATCTGCACAGGAACGGATGTATGCCCCCGGGATCTGCACAACCGCCGGGGAATCATATCCTCCCGTATGTGTAGACAAAAGCATGGTTGGAATCGGGCACGCCTCCACTCCCATTACACTTAATATCGGCATCATATTCGTAAGCGCTGCTTTCCCGACCCCGCACATATCATGAAGCAACGCAATTTTTTTCACTGGTCTCATGTTTATCGATATTCTCCTTTTATCAGATGTAATTTTCTGCAGAGTGTTACCAGAGAAGCACCTTTTGGCATGTCAAGAAGTTCCTCTTCTGTGATTCCTCCAAGCAGAATAATAAAGACTGCGTAAGTAATAACTGCTGCAATTACAGCAACTATGGTCGCAATATATGGTCCTGCAAATAATTCAAATAACAGATGTACAACGATCGCGATCACACCCATAATGGCAGATGCGATGGTTGGAATGATAAATGTCTTTTTCTTTTCCTGAACGTATCCGATTCTCTCACGCAGAGCATGTGCATTCAGAATACAGATGGTACCGGCGAACACAATCTTACTGAGTACCACCGCATAGATATTCCACTTGAGAACCACAAGCATCAGGAACAGTGAGATAATATGAATCACCAGAGAAATTGCCGCATTTTTCACAGGAGTGATCATATCATCCAATCCCTGTAATACGGAATTGGTTACGGTTGAGAGACAGAAAAATACAACAGACAGGGCTCCAAGCTGAAGCATAAGAGCAGCGGTCGTATTATCCTGTGTAAAGAACAGGAGGTCCAGAAGCGGTTTTGCCAGCACCAGGAATCCAACTGCACATGGGATTGCGATTAGCATGTTAAACCGGCAAACGGTTGTAATCTTATTATGTACCTGTTTCCTGTTTCCGGTCTGAACCGTGGCTACCAGACTCGGAATCAAAGAAGCAGCCAACGCGCTTGCAATCGAAAGAGGAACATTGATCAGCGTGCTGTACTGGCCCTGGAACATGCCCAGAAGACTTGCGTACTCCGTCTTTTTATATCCCTGTGCAGCCATGATCGTATTAAACAGCGCACTGTCTGCGAAATCACTGATATTATAGACGGTCGCACTCAAAATAACCGGAGCGATCGTTGCAAAAAGAACTTTATATATTCTCTGATAACTTTCTTTATGTCTGGTCCGGTCTCTTCGCATTTTGCGCTTAAATATCTTTTTATAAGCAAAAAAGATCAGTGCTACAAATATCAGAGCGGAAAATGCACCGGCAATCGTTCCGAACGTTCCGCCGGCTGCCGCATACGCAGGACCATAAGACTTATCATTATGCTTTTCGGCAAGTTCCTTTCCTGCCTGGAGAAGAACGTATGCACCGGCAACAGAAGCAACAGCATTGACAATCTGTTCCACAACCTGAGATACTGCGGTCGGTACCATGGATCCATTGCCCTGAAAGAATCCGCGGATTACACCAAGAAGTGCCACCACCAGAATACAGGGAGCCAGCACACGCAGCGCATAAGCACTTTTATCCAGATGCATCACAGAATCCGCTATAAAGTCTGCTCCAAAAAAGATGATCAAAGATACCAGTCCGCCGCCAAGAATCGCAAACGTCATGGCTCCTTTAAAGACCTTATAGGCATTCTTATACTCTCCTCTGGCCACTCTGGCAGACACCAGTTTGGATACTGCAAGCGGAAGGCTGTATGAAGTCAGCATCAGGGCTACCGTGTAGATGGAAAATGCCACACTGTAATACCCCATACCTTCATCCCCGACGATATTCATAAGAGGGACTCTGTATATCACTCCTATAATCTTTGTAATCACTCCGGCAATTGCCAGAATCGATCCCTGCACCAGGAAGTTTTTCTCTTTCTTTTTTTGATCAGCCATAAATTACTCCATCTTATCGTAATATATTTAATCTTTCCATTATGTCCCTTTGCTTCTGTTCCATAACCATACGTTCCTCTTCCTCCATATGATCGTATCCGGTCAGATGCAATACAGAATGTGCAATCAGAAACGCGTATTCTCTGCGAACAGAATGGCCGAATTCCTCCGCCTGCTCCAGAACTTTTTCTTTTGATATTACAATATCTCCTAATATCAGTTCTCCGGATTCCGGATCGAAGCAGTCATCCACCTCTTCAAGAAAATCAAATGTTCCAGGCTCCGGATAGTCGATCATCGGAAAAGAAAGGACATCCGTTGGTCGGTCAATTTCCCGAAACTCTCTGTTCATCTCGTGAATCTGTTCATTCTGTGTCAGTAAAAGATTCACCTGCGTCTCATAAGGACAGCCAATATAATCAAGCGCTGTTTCAATCACCTGCTCTGCAAGTTCTTCACATGCAATCGGAAGCGCAATCGCTCCTTCTTCTTCGAAATAGAGTGTCATTACTTTCTCCTCTTTTCTCTTCCTTTGTATTTTGCTTTATTTTCATATTCTTCATAAGCTTTTACAATCTTCTGTACCAGTGGGTGACGCACAACGTCTTTACTGGTCAGATGACAGATGCTGATATCTTCAATGTTCTTCACCACGGATGTGGCAACATCCAGTCCGGAGGTCTGCCCGGCAGGAAGGTCTTTCTGTGTGGAGTCACCCGTAATCACAACCTTGGAACCAAATCCGATACGGGTCAGAAACATCTTCATCTGTGCCGGAGTCGTATTCTGTGCCTCGTCAAGAATAATGAATGCATTATCCAGTGTCCGTCCTCTCATATACGCAAGAGGAGCAACCTCAATCAGCCCTTTTTCCGAATTCTTGATAAAACTCTCCGCCCCCATGATCTGATACAAAGCATCATATAACGGACGGAGGTAGGGATCGATCTTGCTCTGAAGATCTCCCGGAAGAAATCCAAGCTTCTCTCCCGCTTCAATTGCAGGTCTTGTCAGAATGATTCTTCCCACCTCATTATTCTTAAATGCAGTGATGGCCATAGCCATAGCCAGATAGGTCTTTCCTGTTCCGGCAGGTCCGAGTCCAAAGACGATCATCTGATTACGGATTGCATCTACATACTTTTTCTGTCCCAGCGTTTTGGGCTTGATCGGTTTTCCCTGCAAAGTGTGACAGATGATATCTTTGTCGATTCCCAGTATATCCTCTTCACTGTCTTCCATAACCAGCGCAAGTGTATAATCTACATTCTGTTCCTGAATCGTATTCCCTCTGCGGGAAAGCTCCACCAGCTGACTCAGAACCTTTTTTGCCTTTTCTACTTTTACCGCATCTCCCATAATCTTCACATTCTCGCCTCTGGCGATCAAAGTGACATGAAGGGTGCGTTCGATCTTTTTCGCATAAGCATCAAACTGCCCGAACACATTGCTTTCGTGTTCTGCAGGAATATCAATAACTGCTTCAATTAATCCCATGCATTATTCTCCTGTCTTACTTTCTTCATTCTGCGATTCTTCCAAAGCCGGAACATCAAGCAGGGTTGATGGGACTGAGTCACCAATCGGCATCTCTACCGTCAGCGTACCCCTCGCTGTGGCATACTCAGACTCTGTGTATATTTTAACATCATTCTCAATAATTTCTACCCCTTTTTTCTCTAATTCTTTGCAATAGCTCTGAAAATCTGCGGATAACCGCTCCTGACAGACACTGCCGGACATCTTTTTTGCAACGGTATGATATGGCCTGGCTGTCCTTACTCCGTAAGAAACCGGTAGGGAAAAGTTCTCACCGATCTTTATCCCACGCTCATATCCATACAATTCCCACTTCTCATAAGTATTATTAATAGATCCCAGTCGAATAAAAAAAGAGCCGATGCGGACGTGATATTCGTATTTCTGTACAGATTCATATATTTTTTCTTCATAAGTCAGTTCAAGTTTTCTGGAATAGGAAAGTGTCGTCTGTCCATAGATATCTGCATCGGACTGCTGATACTGATAGGCAACCGTTTCACCCGAATCGTTATTGACCGGTATCTGACCGGAGACAAGAAGCTCCCCCTTTTTTACTTCTTTCCCCACTTCTACAGCCACAATCCCTGTACGCGGAACGATACGTGTAATGATGCAGTCTCGGTCAGCAACAAGATCTGTTGGACCTTTCTCCTCCTTTTCTTCCGGTTCCTGAATAGAGTCTTCATTTTCCTTAATCTGTATGATAAGTCTGGTTCCCTGAATGGATGCTGATACCCAGATGATTCCATCATATTCTTTTCGTATATCCTTTACAATCTGTACACAATCCACCTCTGCTTTCGCCATGCCGTCTTCTACATGTCTGGACTTTAAAAACCGGATCAGCATCTCATCCGTATACGTCTGGTTGCCGCTGATATCTATACTCCAGATATGTCTCGACATTGCAAGGATCAGGAAGATACAGATTACAGCTCCAAGAAAGAACAGCTTTCTTTTTCGGTATTTGTGTAACAGAAAAGGAAGACCAAAGCGTCTGATAATCATCACTTTTGCTCCAGTCTTCCTGATAATCGGTTTTAACTGCCGAAATCCCTGAACGGTAAGATTCATCTCGTAAGCACCGGAAACAGGTTTTAATCCCCATATATAGATGCCTTTGTAGGAACATGCATTCAGGAATCTTTCGGGTGAATAGCCTACGACGCGAATACGAACATAGCCTCTGATATACCGGATGATACGTAACAGCAATTTCGATTCCTCCTAATTCTGGTATTCAATCGATTCAATCCGTCCGTTAATCTTCATCTCGTCATTGGTATAGTAAGCAATCTTCAGTCCACGCCCGTTGACACGTATCTGGCCGCTTTTGGTCCTGACACGAATCAGTACATCTGTATATTCAATCATTCCCCGATAATTTTCAATATTCAATTCCACCTGGCCTACCATGGTAAGCACAGGGAGCCCCATGGAGACATCTCCTGGAAGTTCTGACAGATCAGAGAGTTTCTCTCTCAATGAATGGTTCGAATTTTCCGACTTCATGATAATGCCATTCCAAGAATTTATACCAGTTTATGCCGGAAATTACCCACCTATGCCAGTGTTCTTGGTCTTTTCAGCTCTTTTAGCGCATCCTTCTCTTCTTTTGACACACGATAGGATTCCCGAATCTTCTGAATCGACTTATTCTGTGTAAAATCATCCATGGAATTATTCTCCAGAAATGCTCTGGTTTTCTCCGGAAACTTCACATAGCATACCGATACTGCCCATGCAACAGCCATCTTCACATAATATCCATCGTGCCGGATGCTGTCAAATAATGCCAGTGCAGAATCAATATATTCTGCGGTCATAAAATGCGCCAGAAGTGACACAACCAGAAACCGAAGCTCAAATTCCTCGCTGCTGTCCGCATACTTCCAGATATAGGTATGCCAGAACTCGCGATCCTTTTCCATAAACTTCATATTCATAACACAGGTATCACACACTGCCCAGTTCTGAATCTTAGGAACAAACTCATCCAGATATCTGACACGTTCTTCTTTTCCCATCTTTGCATATCCAAGCACCAGTCCCTGAAGTTGCAGTTCCTCATGAAAGGAATCTACTGTGAGTTTTTCGGCTGCCGCATCCAGATAAGAAAAAGCATCCTTCTTCACAATCGATTTTGCAAGCTGCTTCAGAGCCGGAACACGGATTCCCAGCACCTGATCCACTCCCGGAAGCAGTTTCCTGTTGAACTCTTTATAATCTTCTTCTGACAGATGATATAACTGGTCTCTGATCTCTTCTATGATATCCATATCCGCACCAATCCGTTAAATCACATACTTAATCTTCTTGTTCATTTTCAACAGCTCATTCACAAATGCCTTATTGTCTGTCAAGGCAATAAAGACAGTCGTTTTTCTCTGAGATTCAATCCCAACTCTCTGGAAAGAAGCGGCAAAAGAAGCACCATAGGACTTCATGATCCGAATCGTTGTAATCTCCTTTACCGGCAGTTCTTTCTTTAAAAATCCGAAACGGACCGTCACAGATTTTTTGTCTACCGTAACTTCATTTCTTAAAACCGGCGGGATAAAATACAGATCCACGATCAATAATACCAGAATATATGGCAAAATCTTAGAAACGCCTGCATATATGGAAGTACCAATCGTAATACCGTTCAGCACTCCGATCACAACATACCACCATATATCAATCTTACCTTTAAATGTCATAAAACCCCTCCCAAAAATAAATTGACAAAACGTCGATACCAATACTATAACCGCAGAAGGGTTACATAAGCAATAGGTTTCTGGAAGAAAGCCTCACATTTTTTCAGGGATTTTGCATATACTGCATTTTCAACGGTTGGAAGATTTACGAATTGACCATGACAAGACGCAGTCTGA
>JAEDLC010000165.1 GCA_016295505.1 Dorea sp. | reverse complement strand
CCTGTACGGTCGGCTCATGTGTCAATCCGTATTTTGCAAGATCGATCAGCACACCACTTCCCAGGTCTTCAATCACCGGAATGTCATGCTCCTTCGCCAGCGGAATCAATTCGTCAATCTCAACGTGTTCTGTAAAACCGACGATTCTGTAATTACTGGTGTGAACCTTCAGAAGTGCTTTGGTCTCTTCTGTAATCGCATTCTCATAATCATCGTAATGCGTCTTATTCGTGGTTCCGACTTCAACCAGAGATGCTCCACTTTGCTCCATTACGTCAGGAATTCGGAACTTTCCGCCGATCTCAACCAGCTCTCCACGGGAAACCACAACTTCTCCGCCCTTTGCCAGAGAGCTCAGGATCAGCATAACCGACGCGGCATTATTATTAACCGCCATCGCTGCTTCTGCTCCGGTAATCTTACAGAGAAGCTTCTCAAAATGAGAATATCTCTCGCCTCTTTTTCCTGCTTCCAGATTGTATTCCAGGTTCGAATATCCCGTTGCGATCTCTGCGATATGTCTCATATGTTCCGGACTGATCGGCGCTCTTCCCAGATTGGTATGAAGAATCGTTCCGGTTCCATTGATCACTGTACGCATATTCGGTGTATGCATTGCTTCTACAGCAATACAGATATTCTCTGTCAGTGCGTCGATCTGAGCCTTTGCCTTTTCTTCTTCTTCGCATCTGCCGATATATGCACGAAGTTTTTCCATCTCCCCATGGATTGCTTCCATAACCGTCTCACGGCTGTATCGTTCGATCATATCCTGAATCTGTTTCTCTCCCAACAGTATATCCACTTTCGGGATACTGCGGTATAATACATTTTTATTCATTTTCTTTTCCCTTTTCCTCACCTTACAGCTATGTTTTTAAAACAGACGAATCAGTTTGTCACTTTTTGGACTTACTTTTCCGATGACTGATATTGCAGTCTCCATATTCGCCTCTTTGAAATCTTTCATCATAGCATCATATTCTTTTGGGGAAACACTGATCAAAAGTCCCCC
The DNA here is from genome assembly GCA_016295505.1 of Dorea sp. Taxonomy (GTDB): domain Bacteria; phylum Bacillota; class Clostridia; order Lachnospirales; family Lachnospiraceae; genus Dorea_A. The sequence continues at coordinate 1,959 of JAEDLC010000165.1, read as the reverse complement.
TGACGTCTGCGGATCATAGAGCAGATCCAGATAATGCTCTTCCACAGACCCGACTTCTACTTTTCCGATGGAGTATCCGCGATTCTTATATGCACCCGCCGGAACAAGTCCCATCTTTGCATAATCAATCGCATCCGTAAGATATGCTATATCTTTTACGTTGATCTCAAATGTCACTTCGCTCGCCGAAGCCATCTCCACACAGTGCCCCAGAAGTCCGAATCCGGTGATATCTGTGCACGCTGACACCTGGTATTTTTCGACTACCCGCTTGCCTTTCTGATTCAGAGATGCCATTACCATCTGCGCTTCACGGATTGCAGCAGGGGATGCCATATCTGCTTTAATTGCCGTATTGACAATTCCGCTTCCGATCTGCTTCGTAAGAACTAATATATCGCCTGGCTTACAGCCATAATTTTTAAATATTTTATCAGGGTGTACAAATCCGGACACGCACAGGCCATATTTTGGTTCATCGTCCTGCACAGAATGTCCTCCTACCAGTACCGCTCCTGCTTCTTTCACTTTCGCCGCTCCACCCGCAAGGATGTCGCCCAATATCGCCGGATCCAGACAGTTCGGGAATCCGACTATGTTAAGTGCAACAGCCGGTTCGCCTCCCATTGCCCATACGTCACTGAGAGAGTTGGCCGCTGCGATCTGTCCGAACATATATGGTTCATCTACAATCGGAGTAAAGAAGTCAACGGTCTGAATCATTGCGATCTCATCAGTCACTTTATAGATTGCGGCGTCATCAGAAGTTTCAATTCCTACGATTAAATTGTCATCCTGAAATGTCGGCAGCTTGCTCAGAACCTGAGCAAGGGTCTCCGGACCTATCTTAGCCGCTCAGCCAGCCGTCTTACTTAAACTTGTCAATTTCACATCTGATTTCATGTTTCATTCTTCCTCCTGTAGCTTGCATTCATTCTCAAGGATTATTGTTTTTACACATTCTTAAAAAGGGATTGTTGTAAAATAGTAGTTCACATTCTACAACAATCCCTTTTCACTCAAACTTGATCAACGATTAAGGTCTGATAATTCTACCCGCTTTAGCCATGGTCTCAACAATACTGTACATGTTTGTCACAGAACCTACTGCCAGCTTGTCTTTCAGTCCATAGTAATCCAGACAAGTTCCACAGGTCATGATCTCAACGCCCTGTGCCTCCAAAGACTTCAGATCCTCCAGAGAATCTGATCCCTCTGTTGTCAGAGTTGCTCCTCCATTATAGAATAACATTGTCTTTGGCAGAGTATCCAACTGTGTAACTGCAAATATGAATCCTTTTATTAACACCTTGCCGAGTTCATCATTTCCCACACCCATGCGGTCAGAAGAAACTACAACAACCGTATTGTCCCTGGCATCAGGCGCACATACAACCTCATCCTGGCTGCTTTCTGCCGGTGCTCCGTCCATCTGAATCGTAACCTTATACTCTGCATCCCCGAGCTTTTCAGATGATACTTTTGCTCCTGAACCAGCTCCAAGTTTTGTTACGTTCTGCACTGCGATCTCGTTATCAACGAGGACCTCAATTGTGTCCGGACCGGTAAGTGCCTGCATTGCCTTTTTCGTCTTAATGACTGGGATTGGACAATTGTCTCCCATTGCGTTGACTGTAATCATGATGATTCCACCTTTCCTTGATGCCATTACCTCAACACATATAGATACATTCTATCACTGTTTGCATAAAAGGTAAATGGTTTTTTATATTATTATGTAAAAGCCTGAAAGAATTACGTCCCGTACCCTACACGAGGCATACCTCTTCCATACTCTTGTATCTCCAGAACATGATACGCACCGTCCGCATAATATGCCGGCCGCATCTCTCCTCTGCGAAAAACAGACAGGAATTCTTCCATCGTACGCACTTCCTCCGGAAACCACGTCGCACATACGCCGACTTTTTCCGGGACATGACAATCACTGGAACCAAT